>CAYVAN010000005.1:0-17981 GCA_964449225.1 uncultured Rhodopirellula sp. | reverse complement strand
CCCTCCGCCGCGCGGCGCCCCCCGCCCATCGCGCTGCCCCCCCACGCGCGGGCGGCCCGACGCGCTGGCGGCCGGGAGCGCCGAGCGACATTGCCGCTTCAAAAACTGATTTGCCTCGGGGCCTGGCCTACGGCAATGATAAATGTGCGCTCGGCGCAATCCGACCTTCAAAGCCCCCGCAGAGCCTCAAGATGTCCCTGCAATCCAATTTGCCGGAATATCTGGACAGAAAATAAGAAGGTATTTCGGGCGGTTTATTTCCCCTTACGGCCATTCGGGCAATCTGGATTCGTGGGAAAACGTGAAACTGTCTTCGCTGTTCCACCGAGATGGGTGGTGAGCTGAAAAGCTGCCACGATTGACAAGCACCACTGGTCGCGGCCACGCTTCCGATTCAGTTGCCGAGTCGTGATCATTCATCATCACGGTTCGGATATGGCGGACGTTTGGGCGAGCTTCCTGGAGGCCAGGTCCAAACCGTCTTTCGATTACTCCTTAGAGATTGAACTGAATGACCAAAGCATCGCTCGAGACGATCCGAGCAGCATCGCCCGCGGTGCTGCCCAGTTTGTTGTTGTGTGATTTCGGCGACCTCAAAGGCGAAGTTTCGCGATTGGCGGACGCCGGAGCTGAAGTTCTGCACCTGGACGTCATGGATGGACATTTCGTCCCAAACATGACCTATGCGATGCCGATCGTTGAAGGGCTGCGTCGTCATACTCAGATGCCCCTAGACGTTCACTTGATGATCAGTGACCCGATCACGTACGCCAAGCCAATGGTGGATGCCGGCGCTGATCTGTTAACCTTCCATGCCGAATCGGTCATCGATGCCTCAGAAACGGCGCAACAGATCGCCGAACTGGGCGTTTCGGTTGGTGTTGCTTTGAACCCGGATACGCCGCTGGCGTCGATTGCCAATTGCTTGCCGCACGTCGACATGGTGCTGGTGATGAGCGTCGAAGCTGGATTTGGTGGTCAGAAGTTCAATCCGATTGCGTTAGAGAAATTGCGGGCTCTGCGGGAAGCAGACCCTGATTTGCTGCTGCAAATTGATGGTGGAATTGACACCAACACGATTGGCCCGGCTCGGGATGCGGGCTGTGACCTGTTTGTTGTTGGATCAGCAATCTTTAAGAAAGAAGATTACAACGCTGCCTTTGCCGACTTAAACGCGGCAATCAACGGAGGCGATCGCTAATGTTGTTGAAAGCTTCCGCTAGCAGTCCGGTTTTATTGATTCGTCCGGGGTCGACTGACTTTGATGAACAGGGCCGAATCAAGGGCTCGCTGGATATGCCGATGAGTGAAAAAGGGCATCAGCAAGTCGAATCGATCTGCGATGAAATTTCTGATTTCCGACCATCGATCATCTACACCGCTCCGTGCGAGTCAGCGATCCAGACGGCCGAGATGCTAGCCAATCAGTCCGGTTCCAAAGTCAAGGTCATCGATGCGTTTCGAAACGTTGACCATGGTCTTTGGCACGGCAAGCTGCTTGACGAACTTCGCCGCAACCACCCCAAGCTTTACAAACGGGGCCAGGAAACACCGGAGGAAATTTGTCCACCGGGTGGCGAATCGCTGTATGACGCAAAGATGCGAATCGAAAAAACGGTCAATAAAGTGATTAAAAAATCGGGCAGCCAGCTGGTCGCATTTGTCATTCCAGACCCATTGGCCCAAATCGTTCATCATCTGCTTAGCGGCCAACAATGGTCCAAATTATGGGATTCAGAAACCGATCATGCCCATTGGCAATTGATTGAGCCTGTCTCGGAATAAGCACCGCTGAGCCGCATTGCATCGCTGCCAACCACTGCAATTCATCTTTGTGGTGGGGCGGGAATCAGAATAGAATCGGGATCGTCGGACAAGGTTCGACGGGTACATTCCTGGTTTTGAGTCGTTCGTCTATCGAAGGTCTCAATGATTCCGTTTGCAGCGTCTTGAAGGGCAAATTCCTTGCGTCACCTACTTCTGTCTCTCTACGCACTGATGGTGACCCTTTCGGTCAGTTTTTCTGACGATTGCGGTGCGGTGGAAGTAGAGCCAGCAAATCAGACCGCAACCAAAGCTGTTTCAGAATCCCCGGTGGAGATGATTGACCAGCTTATCCAGCAAGGGTGGCAGGACTACGAGATTCGTCCAGCGCGCGAAGTCGACGATGGAGCTTGGTGCCGCCGAGTCTTTTTGGATGTGATCGGTCGCATTCCCAAGGTGGAAGAGCTTGCCCAATTCAGGTCGGACCGAAGCTCTGATCGTCGAGCCAAGTTGGTCGATCGCTTGTTGCATGACGATCGATACACCGAAGAGTACGCGCAGCACTGGTCAACCGTTTGGACCAACTTGCTGATCGGTCGCAGTGGCGGAAGCGACCGCCGGTCCTTGGTCAGCCGCGACGGGATGCAGAAGTACCTTCGCGATAGTTTTGCATCAAACACGCCGTACGACAAAATGGTTCACGAACTGGTCACTGCGACCGGTTCAGCAAAACCGGGAACGGACCGGTTCAACGGTGCTGTCAATTTCTTGATTGATAAAGTCAACGAAGAAAAAGCGACGTTAGCGACCAGCAGCACCACGCGTATTTTTCTTGGCCAGCAGGTTCAATGCACCCAATGTCACAACCATCCATTTAATCAATGGAAGCAGCAACGGTTTTGGGAGTTCAATTCTTTCTTTCGTCAAACCAGGGGGCTGCGAAGGTTTGTCGACGGAACAAATAACATCGATCATGGCGAACTGGTCGACCAGGACTACGCCGGTGAGGCAAATGATCCCGAAGATGCGATGATCTTCTATGAATTAAGGAACGGACTCACCAAAGTCGCTTATCCAAAGTTTTCCGATGGCGAAGAAGAGTTCGAGATTGGTTCGAGCGGTTTTGTTGATGAGGTCAATCGACGATCTGAACTGGCCCGATTGATGATGGAAAGCGATAGCTTGGCAAAGATGATCGTCAACCGAATGTGGTCGATGTTTCTGGGTCACGGATTTACCAGACCCGTCGATGATCTGGGCCCGCATAATCCACCGACGCATCCAGAACTGTTGGAAAGTTTGGGCGACGCATTCAGACGTAGCAGCTATGACTTGAAAGCCCTGATCACCTGGATCACTTCAAGCCTTCCCTATCAATTGGACGCGGCACTGAGCAGCGGCAACCAATCTGACGATCCGTCGATTGGCGAACCGGCTAAGTTTTCCCGATTTTATCTGCGTCAAATGAGTGCGGAACAGCTCTATCGGTCCATGGTGACGGCAACCGACGCGGCGGGTAGCGGCAGCTACGAAGAACAGGAGAACGAGCGAAGGCGTTGGTTGAAACAGTTTGTCGTGGCCTTTGGCACCGACGAGGGCGACGAAGCGACAACGTTTAACGGTTCGATTCCACAGGCATTAATGCTATTCAATGGCGAATTGACCAAGAAAGCTATCTCGACAAAACAGGGCAGTTTTTTGGACCGATTGGCTGATCGCAGTAAGTCACCCCAGGACGCGGTGAAAGAATTATTTCTAGCCGGTCTGTCCCGTCGTCCCGAGCGAAAAGAAATGCAAGTCGCCAGCAAACTGTTGGTTGCACGCGATGGTGATGTCAAAGCGATGATGCAGGACATGTGGTGGGCCATCATCAATAGCAACGAATTCATCCTACAACACTAAGAGCAGGGAACAGGTTTCAGGGAACAGGTTTCAGCTGATGCGAAACTTTGTATGTCCCTCGAAACCTACATGCCTGACACCTGTAACCTGACACCTGTAACCTGAGACCTATTTTATGACTTGGAAAACTCCGTCCGGAATGACTCGCCGTCACTTCATTGAACATCTTGCCGGTTCTTCGGCGGCGGTGGGTGCATCGATGACGATGGGCAATGCGATTTACGCGCACGCCGACCAAATGAAGAAGAACCGCAAATCCGCGATCTTGCTTTGGATGGGCGGTGGCCCGGCGACGATTGACATTTGGGACTTGAAGCCGGGCGCGCCCACCGGTGGACCGTTCAAGCCAATTTCGACCACCGGCGAAGGTCAGATCTGTGAACATATGCCGATGATGGCACAGCAGATGAAGCACTTGTCGATCGTTCGCAGCATGTCGACTCGTGAAGCAGATCACAATCGCGGTCGTTACTACATGCATACGGGATTCGTTCCCAATCCCAACATTGAACACCCTAGCTACGGAAGCGTGATTTCGCATGAGTTGATGGAACAGCGGTCCGAATTGGAGATCCCACCCTTTGTATCGATCGGCGGTGCCAGCTCTGGACCCGGTTTCCTAGGCATGGCTTGGAGCCCCTTTTCGGTTTCCAGCAATGGACGTATTCGGAACGTGCAACAAAAGCTCGACGAAACTCGGCTTCGGCAACGCATGGCCGCACTGGGGGCAATCCAAAGCCGATTTGAACGGCGCACACGCGACTTGCCTGCGATTGAACATGGCAAAGTGCTAAAGAAAACATTTGACCTGATGACCAGCAGCCAGATGGAAGCGTTTCAGGTTGATAAAGAACCCAAGGAAATGAAGGAACGTTACGGCACTGATCGCTTCGGTCAAGGTTGCTTGTTGGCACGACGGTTGGTCGAAGCGGGCGTGCCGTTTGTTGAAGTGGATCTGGGTGGATGGGATAATCACCAGGGCATTCACAACATCCTGGAAACACAAAAACTGCCGCAACTTGACCGGGCCATGAGTGCGTTGACCGAAGACTTGGCTCAGCGTGGAATGTTGGAAGACACGGTCATCATCTGGATGGGGGAATTCGGCCGGACCCCGCGAATTAACCAAGATGCGGGACGAGATCACTTTGCAAGGGCTTGGTCGTGCGTGGTTGGCGGCGGGAATTTGAAGGGTGGCTTGGTCGTTGGCGAAACAAGCGCCGATGGCTCGGCTGTCGAAAGTGAGCCCTACAGCAGCGAGGATTTAATGTCGACGGTTTGCAAAGGACTTGGCATTTCCACCGATAAAACTTTCACAAGTAAAAACGGCCGTCCGATGAAAATCGCCGG
This sequence comes from uncultured Rhodopirellula sp., assembly GCA_964449225.1. Classification (GTDB taxonomy): domain Bacteria; phylum Planctomycetota; class Planctomycetia; order Pirellulales; family Pirellulaceae; genus Rubripirellula. The sequence continues at coordinate 12,965 of CAYVAN010000005.1, read as the reverse complement.
AGGCGGAAAAATGATCACCGACTTGGTGGCGTAGTTACGGGTGTCTGCTTCACCGGAACCTGAGCGGCCCAAGGCAAAGCCGTCCCAGTCTGACGCAAGCCCCGCATCGGGCTCAGAAATGTCGACTTCATCTTTCAATGATTTCGAGCAGCTTTCGCCTGCGCAATTGATCGATCGCCATTCTAGCGGCGTGTGGCGGTACCTGCGGATGCTTGGGTGTGACGATTCCAAGGCAGATGATCTGACGCAGGAAACATTTTTAAGAGTGCTCAGGCGAGATACCTTTGTCCAGCATAACGAGGCAGCGACGGCAGGCTATCTGCGTCGGACGGCGTACAACTTGTTGGTTTCGGACCACCGCAAGCACAGTCGCGTCACAACCGTTCCTGATGCTGCCACCATTGATGAAATATGGGACCGTTGGGCCGGGAAAGACGTGACAGGCAATCGAGCCATTGACGCGTTAAAAGTTTGCTTTTCCAACCTGACTCAACGAGCACAAACAGCATTGACGATGCGTTACAAAGACGAAGCGACGCGAATTCAGATTGCCGCCGCTTTGGGAATCAGCGATCACGGTGCCCGTAATTTGATGCAGCGGGCCAAGTCAAAATTGAAAATTTGCGTCGAAGGAAAAATACAAGATCAAGAAGATCCGCGTTCCAAAGTCGAAAAAACACGCTAAGCACTAAGATGAAAAGCGATCAAAACCTACCGAAACACTCCAGCGAAAAGGATCTGACGCCGCAAGAATCGATGGCGATGGATGCGCTGCTCGACGAATGCGTAGGCGGTAAGACACCACCAGAATTCAAAGAGGTGATTCTGAAAAAGTATCACCACGAATCGACGCACGATGATCCTATCCCGGTCGCTGTCACAACCGTCAGCCGATCGCAGCGTCAATCGCAGCGACGACGAAGGTCGCGTCGGAAATGGGCCTCCATGTGGGGGCTCGTGATCGCAGGTTCTCTCGCAGCATTCTTTTTCTTTCGCCCCGATCAGAGATTCCATCAAGATGTCGCCGTTGCAAAAACTAAGGTCGTCCGGCCTAGCGATTCTAATCTCAATGCATCCACCCCCAAGGTTTCTGGGGCCACCGATGCATTACAAAACCCCGTTAAACCGTCCAATGCAGCGGTCGCAGCCGAACTAGACCGAACTGAATTACAAGGCATCAAAAATCAAAGCCGAACGCTTTCCAGTTCGCCGCTTTCCATTTCAACGCCGGATAATCAAACGCCTCGCGGCCAGGTGATGCCAACACCGTCCGTGATGGCGTTGGATGAGCCTAAAGAAGAAATCCAGGATCTGGATCACAGAGTACAAACTCCTGCTCCGAAAATGACTCCAAGACGACCGAGTCCGCTGAAGCTCGTATCGAGGGACATTGAATCGGATTTCATAAAGTACTGGAAGTCAGCCGGCGTGGAGCCCACCGCAGAAGCAGACCCATCCGAAGTTGCGACAAGGTTGTCGGCGGCATTGGGAGTCAAGGTTCCTGCTTCGGCTCTTTCTAGCCATGAAGCGGCGGCAAATTGGTTGCTTGATAAACAAGTTGGCTTGGCGATCGCCAAGACTTGGTGGAACCAAGTGACCCGAGGTAATTTTGCGTCACTGCCAGCGGACGCTCAGAATCGTTTGCAGTCCGGATTTGCCCGGCATCTGCAACCAAACCGGTTTTTCAATCGATATCTATTCAGGTTGATTAGCCGAACCGACAGCGGATCAAATGACTTTTACGCATCCATGGTGCCACCGGGCAGCGACGCGACGCACCCGGATATGATCGCTAGCTTGGCGTCATTGACCATGAATAAGAATGTCAGCTGCACACGTTGCCATGATTCGATGGTCGGTGGAAATTACGGCCAACGAGAATACTGGGGGTTCGCGGCAGTGATCGACCGCGGACTTCGTAAGGCTAGCGGAAAGTTGGTTCGCGTTGAAAACGAATCCGCAAAAGAAATTTTTTACGAAACCAGCGATCGGCGCGGAGAAGTGACAAAGCCCGATGTGCCAGATCGTTGGCTTGGGATTGAATCTTCAGCTTCGCTCTCAAACGTGCGGTTTGATTCGATTAGCCGCTGGTCAAGCGAATTAAAACAATCGCCGATCTTGGCCGAAGGGATCGTGAATTCGATTTGGAAACTTGTTCACGGTCGACCGATTATTGGCCAAGCGGCGCACCCGATGAGTGCTCCGATGAGCGACGAATTACTGAATGTGCAAAAAAATTTAGTGGATGACTTGATTCGTTCAGGTTTCGATCTTCGGCGCACCTTGGCGATCGTCATGCTGTCACCAACGAATCGTAGAAGCACTCCCGAATCTTTGCGTGACGTGTGGGCGACCGACCAGTCGGAATCTCACAAGAAAGTGGTTGCATTTGCGGGCGCTTTGCCAACAACCCAGGCGATGCCGTTATTAACCAAATTGGACCAATCCATGCGCGCGATTGGGTCAGTCATGTCGGTTGATGGCCGCACGCTGTTGGCACAAATTGGTGAAGACGGGGCTGTGGCGAAACAGCGGAAAGTTCCCCAAACTTTGGCTTGGGATTTTCCCGATCAAGCTGACAGCCTGCCCGTTCAGTGGCTGCAATCGGTGAAGGGTGTTGACGCAAAAGTCGCACACCTATGTTATCTGGCAGGGCATGAACAGGTTCCCAAACCCATTCGTCACGCTGCAAACGCAATGCGGAAGGCTAAGGTCGACGCACCGACGCTGCTGCACCGTGTTTGGTGGATGGCGAAAGAAAAATAGAGCGTTTAAAAATCTGAGCGTCAATGTCGCTCGGTTCTCCGAACCGACAGCGCATGAATCCCTGCCAAGCCCGCGCCATCCGCTTGCAAATCTGAGCGACAACTTTCGCATCGACTTTTCTACGCGATCGTCAGGTCACGGTCGCGAACACCCAGCAAGTACAGCACCGCGTCCAAGCCCATCGTTGACATTTCATGTTCGGCTGATTTTCGTACGACCGGCTTAGCGTGAAAGGCGATCCCTAGTCCGGCTCGTGTCAACATTGGTAGGTCGTTGGCCCCATCGCCGATCGCGATGGTTTGCTTTCGCGAAATTCCTTCGGCTGCTGCCAACTCCTCCAACAATCTCGCTTTGGCGTCTGCGTTGATGATTTCGCCAGTAACGTTTCCTGTTAGCTTGCCGTCAATGATCTCTAGCTGATTTGCGTGAACGTGGTGAATGCCAAGCTTGTCTTGAAGATGCTGACCAAAATAGGTGAATCCGCCGGAAAGGATCGCAGTGCGGTAACTCAAGCGATGCAAGTTTTCCAGCAACCGTTCTGCGCCTTCGGTCAGTTCTAACCTTGCCGCAACTTTGGGAAGAACACTCTCGGGCAGTCCCTTTAACGATGCGACTCGGCGGCGAAGTGATTCATCAAAGTCAAGTTCGCCTCGCATGGCAGCTTCGGTGATCGCGCTGACTTCTTCGCCAACCCCAGCTTCGACAGCTAATTCGTCGATGACTTCAGCTTGCAATAAGGTGGAATCCATATCGAAGGCGACAACGCGACGATTGCGACGATAGGCATCGTCTCGCTGCCAAGCGAGGTCCAGATCCAATCGGCTCGATAGATCTAATAACCCCGCTTTTAGGGCAACGGCGTCCAGCGGTTCCCCGCGAACCGAAAACTCCACGCACGCTCGTGTTAGTTCATCGCCAACGGTTCGTTCGGGCCGTCCCGATAATCTGGTGATGACGTCAATGTTTAGGTCCTGATCAGCCAGCAAAGCACTGACGGCACTAAACTGCACCGCCGTAACGGCTCTTGAAAGAAGCGTCAAAATAAATCGAGCTTTGCCTTCGCGTCCAACCCAAGCATCGTAATCAGCGTCGGAAATGCGTTTGGTTTTGCACTTCAAGCCCAGCTTTCGTCCACGACGTCGCAATTTATGAACGACGCGGTCTTCGGCATGTTCGGCCGGAATTCGGACCAAAATGCCAAGCAGCAGCGAGCGGTGGATAACAGCTTGGTTGACGTCAATGATCTGGCAATCAAATCGCGAAAGCTGTTCAGACAACGCGGACGTTAGCCCGGGGCGGTCTTCGCCAGTAAAACGAAAAAGAACAGTTGCGGCGGACTTGGGTTGGATTTCATCTTTCATAATAGAAAGAAGATAACGAACCTAGCGAAATTGCCCAGTCGCGAGACTTTCTTGATCTTACAAACCGGCCGCTTCCATTGCCTTGTCGGCGTGTTCCATGAATCCAGGTTGATCGACCAGGTTCAGCACTGCTGGATGATTCAGCAACGTCATCGCGGCGCTGCGGTCCATGGGTTTTCCAGAAGTCAGGATATCGTTAATGGATTCATCGCTGCGGAGTTCAGCGACCGCTTTTTGAATCTCTGGACGTTGTTGCAAATTCAAAATAGATGGATGTCCAATCACATCGTTCATTTTGCGAGGATCAGCCAACACAGCCGCAGTGCGTTGAACACGCTGGATTTGGTTGATTTGAGGGAAACGCTCGATGGGATTGTACTCGCGGATCGTTGGCCCAATCACGCTGGTATCCGTTTGGTCGACTGTCCAAAACATTGCTCTGTGAACGAGCGTGTAATCTTCCTCCGCCACATTCGCCTCTGCTAGTTTTTGGCGTTGGACCGGTTCCATGACCAAGAATCCACCGACCAATAGCAAGACCGTCAGGGCACCTTGGGCGAATCCAATCAAGAATCCACCTCGCTGATTCATGCGAATCAAACCAGGGCGTCTGCGCACCGCGCGGCCAATCGTCAAATGCATGGCCAACCATACCAGCATCGAAATTCCGATCCCAACAGCAGCGACGCTGATGCATCGGTTTAGCAGGCCAGTTGTGCCAAGCTTGGATCCAATCTGCAATTCGTATTGCATGCCAATTTCAGGTGCGAAGACGATCGCGGTGGTGATCGCAACGATGGATGTCAAAATCGATAACATTCCCGCGCGAAACCCAACAAAGGCTCCCACGCCGGCGCAACCAAGGATAGCTGCCGGAATCAATTCGCCTTGATATCCAAAATAGATAGCGGGACCAAAGATCGCGATGCACCAGAATAAACGGGCTTGCAAAGACATTGAACGGGGTTCGGTGTCAAATGGGAATTGCTGTTTCATGATTCGACTTCGTCTTGATTTTCAGGCAAATAGATAGGCAAGAAATTGCACATGGCTGTTATGGGAAACCTAGTTTACGAATCACCAGTTTCACGCACGCCTTAGTCAACATTGGTGGCAGCCACGTCATCAGGCAAGACGCTTGTTCGGGTTGTAGCGGGCAACACGTTTCGTCTTTCATTTCCGATAGCAGCGGTCCGATGATCTGACCTAGAAGGATCGTTTGTCGAATTGGATAAGGAAACCACGATGTTCGTTTTACGCTGGTTGTTGATGGCCTTATTGCTGGTTTGCTGCGCCGGTTTGCCAAAGGTCCAGGCAGATGAAACGAATTCCGCCAAGAAGAATCAGAGCAGGGCCGAAAAATTAAAGCTTGATACGGAAGAAGAAAACGACGAAGACGAAGCGGACGACACGGACCAAGAACAGGAAGAAGAAGACGAGATTCTTGGTTCGCATCGAACCAACTCGTTGCCTACGGTTTCCGAAGGTCGATTTAACATTCCCGCGATCGACGCGATATCGACAGCGACCGATGACGTCGGCAACGGCAGCACACCCAAGGGGTTTCGTGCGGATTCGCCGCGGCCGCTCGCTCCGCTACCTGAATTGGCAATGGAGCGTTCAACCATCGGTCAAGATTCTGGATTCGAAGCGTCCTGGAATTGGTCGGTCACCCGCTGGGCAGCGGCAAATACCTTCTCGAATCCACGCTACTTTGAAGACGTGATGTTAGAACGTCATGGTCATGAGCGTTGGGGGCACCTGCAACCGCTGGCATCAGGAATGCGATTCTTTACCACAATCCCAATGCTGCCCTACAAAATGGCGATCAAGCCACCGTGTGAATGCGAATACACCATGGGTTATTACCGAACGGGTTCCTGTTCACCCACGCTGTATCAACGTCCGCCATGGGACCGCAAAGCAATCTTGGCTGAATCCGCAGCGGTCGCAACCGGCATGATCCTGATCCCGTAGAGCTTGTTAAGACTTTGTAGGCCGGAACAAGCGAAGCGCAGTTAAGGCAAAACGACCAATTAAGACATTTAGACCAGTGCCTGAACTGCGCTTCGCTTGTTCCGGCCTACATTCTCTAGCAAATAGGAAGGTGCTCTTGATATCTGCGAAAGCTTCAACCGAGGCGGTTCCTTATTTCAGATCGCAGAATCGCGATCTAGCCGGCGAAACCTTAAGGACGCAAGTTCGCGTTAACCGCGCTATTCGGTAGCCGGTTCGCCGCTACCCAGTTGTGCCAAAACTTGAAGCACGCCGTTCAGATGAGCGAGTCGAGGACCAAAGCGGTCAACGAATTCATTGAGCATGTATTCACCTTCGATTAGGTGATCTTCGCTGTCTTGAATTTCTTCGGTCAAGCTAGCAAGGAATTCAAGTTGTACCTTGCTAAGGGTCTCTGCGGCCTGGCGACAGGACTGTGCGAGTTCAGGGTTCGCATGCTTCCACTGCTGCAATTCGTTGACGCGTTGGTTTTGAGCAGCATTATTTTGCTGAATCAAGTTTTCCAGCAGCTTGTTTTGCTGTTGTTGACCAGCAACGATCTGACGAAGCAATTCAACCGCCACACGGTCGTTCGAGGCAGGCGGTGCTGCATCAGTCTCGGGCGAAACGTCAATTCGAAACATGGGCGAAATGGGTTCGTGATCGTAGGACATATGGAATGATACTCGCGGGCGCTTTCGGGGGACAGCTAATTTGAGAGTCAGCGGGATCAAATCAGTAAGTGCAACTTGCTTGCTTACTATAACCAACCAAAATTTCGGTTGTCGAGCATTCGTTACTCACATTCTCATTTTGTTGATTGATGCGAAAAAGAACTGGTAAAAACGCTAGGATTTTCCTTGCTTCTCTAATCAGCATCGTTGGTGTTTCACAAGCCAAACGGATTCGCACCGATGCTGAATGACCGCTAAAGTCCGCACAACCGGGCAACCGAAACAAGAGTTGGGGTCGTTCGCTCAACCCCGTTTCGCTTCGCGGCAACCTTCATACCCTCCCCCCCCCAGTGGTCAAAATACGCATGCCCGCCTGTGCTGTTGCTCTCGCCTATTTCACCGTCGTCGAAGATCAACGCACCGGTTGGACCGGAGGGCTGCTGCTGCTAAGCAGCGGTGGGCGTCCGCTTGAATTTCAATGCACACTGCCGGTTCGCCCGTCGCGTGCCCACGAAATTCTCTTTGGGGTTTCGTTAAGAGAGCACTTGATTGGTGAAGTGATTGGGCCTTTGCTAGTCAAAAAGTGCCGCACCCCGATTTCGATGCTCTGTTGCGACCAACCCGAATCGTTGGCGATGGACGTGGGCAATGATTATCCGATTGCGTTAGTGGTCGATGCGGCGGAACAAGAAGAAGGACCAATTTCCAATGATACGCTCACCGGTTGCGGCGATATCATGCTTGCCGGCACTCAATTACTAGTCCCGATGGAACAGGTCGAACAAGCAAACGTTGTCGCCGATCAAATGAAAGACCTTGCCGATGCCAGTGAACCGTTTGAACGAATCCGAGAAGCAATCAAAGAAGCGCAATCGCAAATCGCACGATCGCAACAAGCAAATCAACAAGCAGCGGCCTAGTGGTCTGTCAAAGCTAAAAATTCGGGTTGCCAGTAGTGGATCTTGTTAAAAATCCTGGTGCATCAGGATCCTTAACAAAATCCACTACCCTAAAACTTAAGCCTTACGCACCACTCGGCAGTTGCTCCAGCGTCGTGAAAGTCGTAGAGACTTTCGGTCTTTTATCGGCCGCAAACCAACGCCGATAACTCTTTGCGATTTTCGCGATAAGAACACAAAGAACCAATTATGTTCAGCTCCTCGGCTTCACTTTCCACCGAAATCGACGTCGCCAATAGCTGGGTTGCGGAGGACTTGGTACCCAGCGGAACGCACGAGTTAGCTTTGGAAACCATCACGCCTCGATCAATCCCGATTCGAGTCAACAAGATCACCACTCGCACCAGCGGATTTCTGTTCCCGGAAGCTGGCCAATGGCTACCGCCAAAAATTCCAGGTTCCGCAGCGACTGACCCCGACGTGACAAAGAAACGTTTGAAATCAGTCAAACGAACTCGCATCAAACCGCCCGGCGACATCGTCAAGCTGCAAGACCGATTGTTCTATCTGTTGCAGCCTCCGCTCGACTTATTAGTCGGCAGCGGGCAATTGAACTTTCCGTTCGAACCCTTTCCTTACCAGCTCGATGGCATCGCGTTTCTGTTTCCTCGCTATGCTGCGGTGTTGGCCGATGAAATGGGCTTAGGGAAAACGATGCAAGCGATCAGCACGATTCGTTTATTGCTTTGCAGCGGCCAAGCTCGAAGCGTGCTGCTGGTATGCCCCAAACCACTGGTCAGCAATTGGCTTCGCGAATTTAGCGTCTGGGCACCCGAGATTCCGATCATGGCGATCGAAGGCAACGCGGCCAAGCGAGAATTGGCGTGGCGAAGCCCTGAAATCCCGGTCAAAGTCGCCAACTACGAATTGCTGATGCGAGACAAAGACATTGTTCTCGAAAGCGGTTTGCACTTCGACCTTGTCACGCTTGACGAAGCTCAACGAATCAAGAACCGCAACAGCACCACGGCCGAGATTGTTCGCGCGATCCCTCGTACTCGATCCTGGGCACTGACCGGTACGCCCGTTGAAAATTCACCCGACGATCTGGTGGGAATTTTCGATTACCTGCAACCGGGATACCTATCCGTTGGTATGCCGATGCCGGAAATGGCCAAGCGGGCTGATGACTACATCCTGCGACGCACCAAAGAAATGGTGATGGAAGACATGCCACCGAAGTTGTATCGCGATGCAGAACTGGACCTCACGTCCGAGCAATGGGCGACCTACGAATCCGCAGAAAAAGAAGGCGTGATTCACTTGGAGGAACTCGATCAACAGCTGACGATTCAACACGTATTCGAGCTCGTGTTGCGACTGAAACAAATCTGCAACTTTGATCCCGTGACTGGATCGAGTGCCAAGTTGGAACGGCTGGTCGCCGACATGGAAGAGGTCTCCGCTAGTGGAAAAAAAGCAATCGTGTTTAGCCAGTGGGTTGGATCGGTTGAAAAAATGCGGCCTGCGCTTCAGCGGTTCAATCCGCTGGAATACCACGGCAAGATTCCACATAAGCAGCGGGAAACCGTTATCGAGGAATTTAAAAACGATCCCAAACGCAGCGTGATTTTAATGAGCTACGGTGCGGGCAGCGTTGGACTAAATCTGCAGTTCTGCGAATACGTGTTCCTGTTTGACCGTTGGTGGAATCCCGCGATTGAAGATCAAGCGATCAATCGGGCCCATCGAATCGGAGCCAAAGGGGCTGTGACCGTGACCCGGATGTTGGCAATGAATACGATTGAACAGCGAATCGCATCGGTGCTGGACGCCAAACGGGAAATGTTCAATACGCTGTTTTCACCCGAAGGTGACACGCAAGGCAAACCCAACCACGGCGGCGGACTAACTCGAGACGAGATTTTTGGTCTGTTTGATCTGCGAGCCCCCGGTGGAAAAAAAGTCGCCTGATCGATGGCTCTTGTAACGACGAACGCCCAGGGCAAATTAGTTTTCAAGCTACACAATGTCGCTCGGCTCTCTGAGCCGACAACGCAATCGGCTCGGAGAGCCGAGCGTCAATGGCGAATGCTCCAAAGTGATAAAGTGAGTTGCCCTGCGCCTAACGTCCCCCCCAGTCCCATCCCAATGTGACTTTGGGGTAGCATTAGCGGGGCGACAAACCGGCGCAAACCAAATCAGCGCAAACCAAACCATGAGCAAACCAAATCGATGACCACGACCGTAGAATCCATGCAAGCCGACGCGCAACAGTTTCGCGATCGATACAACGCGGTACGAGAAATGATCGGTCGTGTGATCGTTGGGCACGATGACATCGTTGAAGGCGTGTTGACGGCGATTTTATGCGGTGGCCATTGTTTGCTCGAAGGCGTGCCGGGCCTGGGCAAGACGATGCTGGTGCGGACTCTGTCGGAAGTGCTTGAACTTGAATTTAATCGAATCCAATTCACGCCTGATTTGATGCCTGCCGATATCTTGGGCACCAACATGATTGTCGAAGACGATCAAGGACGACGTAGGTTCGAGTTTCAAAAAGGCCCTGTGTTTACGCAGATTTTGTTGGCCGATGAAATCAACCGAGCCACTCCTAAAACACAATCAGCGATGTTGGAAACGATGCAGGAAGGCACCGTTACGGCGGCCGGACATCGCTATACACTCGACCAACCGTTCTTTGTTCTGGCAACTCAAAACCCGATCGAACAAGAAGGCACCTATCCGCTTCCCGAAGCACAACTTGATCGATTTCTTTTTAAACTGGTTGTCGGATACAGCAACCGAGAAGATCTGAATACGATCGTCGAAAGAACGACACGCGGTGAACAAGCGAGTTTGGAACGGGTGATGGACGGACCCGAAATTCAGAAGTGGCAAAAGATGGTGCGCGAAGTCATCTTGGCTTCTCATGTCCAAGACTACTTGGTTCGGCTGACGTTGGCCACGCATCCCGACGGTCCCCACAGCGTCGATGCGACTAACAACTATGTGCGATGGGGCGCGAGTCCACGTGGGGCACAAACACTGGCATTGGCATCCAAAGTTCGAGCACTGCTGGACGGGCGATTCAACGTCAGCTTCGAAGACGTTCGCCGAGTCTTTTTGCCCGCGATGCGCCACCGAGTGTTACTGAATTTCGAGGCTCAAGCCGAAGGTATCGAAGCCGACAAAGTCCTGCTCGACATCCTCGAAAAAGTCCCCGAAAAAGCGGACTGATCTATATCTAGTACAAGCAAATACACTTGTTCACTAAATCTGGTTTTCTGGCAAACTGGAAGACAGGGTCTGTTACGGTCTCGAAGTAAAGAAGGCGCGGTTAGTGGTCCGTCCAGGATCAAATTTAGGGTGGCCGTAGTGGATCTTGTTACAAATCCTCGCACGCAAGGGGGCTTTAACAACGTCAACTCCCCAAAGCTTTGAATTTGCTGCACTAATCGTCTCGTTAGATCGCATCACTTCGCCAATGGATGATCTCGTGCGCACTCCTACGCATCGCTACACCTCCGGCATTCCCTATCGAATCGCCGCGGGTCGCCAGTCTGAATTGCCTGCGGTTTCTGATCGGTTGGCTCGCGAACTTGCCGTGATTGACTTGGACCAGGTTCGTCCCGCACCCTTTGTATTTCTTAGAACGATGCGGCGTGAGTTAAAGATTCGTTGCTATAGCCCGCGGACGGTCAAAGCCTACACTCAAGCCGCCTCTTCAATCCTTCGTTGGCTTGGGGGCCCACCCGATCAACTGCGTCGCGAACATGTCCGTCGTTATCTCGAGTACCTGCATGATGGAGGTCATGGCCCATCCGACATGGGTGTGCAATTGTCAGCAATTAGGACGATCTGGGACAAAATGTGCTATCGCGACGTCACCCTTGGATTAGAAACGCCGCGAAAGAAACGGCATCGGCCGGTGGTGCCCTCGCGTGACGAAGTCCGGCGTTTGCTTGCCGCCGCTCCCTCGATTCGCGATACCCTGTTGCTGGGCTTGATGTACGGGACTGGCATGCGGGTCAGTGAGGTGTGCCAAGTGCGGTGGCGTGATATCGACATTGATCGCCAACAAATTTTTATCAAACAGGGCAAAGGCAATGCTGATCGGCATGTTCAATTGCCGCGTCAATTTTGCGATCTGTTCCAAAGCCTGCTGAAGCGTAACCCACGAAACGATTTCCTCTTCGCAGCCGAAACGCAATCAGATCGTCGTTCTGACCGTCATCTGTCAACGCGAACGGTCCAGCGACTTGTTAAAACGGCAACAAAGGTTGCGGGCATTCAGAAAAACTTGACGCCGCACTCGCTTCGGCACGCCTTCGCGACGCACTCTTACGAAGACGGCTGTGATATTAGGCGGATCCAAAAAGTTTTGGGTCACGTGCGTTTGGACACCACCACGATCTACGTCACCGTTAGCAAAGAAAGAACGAGCTTTGCCAGTCCTTTGGATCGGCTTTCGCAAACCGAAAAGTCGCCCGCAGATCCGGGATCGCTTCCAGAGAAAAAGCACCAAGGTAAAACTCAGCAGGCGAAAACCAACCGTCGGCCAAGCAACCCGGTTGGCGGTATTCGGCTGCACTGCCGTGTCGACCCCAATGATGATCGTGTCATTGCGACTTCTCGCAAACGGTATCAGTTTACGGTCGAAATTCGTTCGTGCGGACGTCGCGAATACTTGCTCGGTTCCGTTGCTCAGCAAATTAGACCAGGGTTTGTGCAAATCGATTTACCGCCGATCGAAGATTGGCAAGCGTCGTTATCACGGTTGCCTCGGGTAGCTGTAAAACGCATGGAGGAACCCGAGTTCTACCAAACGTTGCAGCGGATAATTTCCGAACGTCTCATCCGAGAAACTCTAGCTGCCAGCGACCGGGGGGCCGTCAATGTTTCGCCTCCCAATAACGTGTCGACGCCTAACGAGCACCCGTGTCAAAAACCCCGCTAAATTGTTTCAACTCAATCATGCAAAACCCCCACGCTCCCACGGATAACCATGGCGAGCAATGCATTGGCAATGCGCTGCAAGACGCCAAAACGTCTCAAAAGTGGGCGATTCGCTCAGGGAAAACCAGTTTTTCACTTTGGGGTGTTCGCCATTGTCGCGCGGCTCTCCGAGCCGACAGCGCCATCGGTTCGGGGAGCCGAGCGACATAAAGTAGCATCGAAAACTAACGTGCCCTGCCGATCCGCCCAGGGCAACTCAGTTTTTCAAGCTGGAGACCGTATCGCCGTAGCGAAGCTCGCGTAGAGCTTCG
>CAYVAN010000004.1:0-50277 GCA_964449225.1 uncultured Rhodopirellula sp. | reverse complement strand
ATGTCGCTCGGCTCTCCGAGCCGACAGCGCTATCGGCTCGGAGAGCCGAGCGACATTGGCGAATACGCCAAAGTGAAAAAGTGATTTACCCTGGGAGACAAAGGCCCCGTTTGAGCAATGGGTTGATGGCGAGTAGAATTGTGGTCTATGACTCACCGTGATTCCAGTCCCATTGTCGTCCGCGAGCCGACCCCCATCTTTGATCGGATGTTTAGTGCCATGGAAAAAGTACGTGAAAGGCTTGACAGAGCCTGCAACGCGTTGGAAGGCGCAGCGATTCCCTACGCGGTGATTGGCGGCAACGCGGTCGCGGCTTGGGTGGCAACGATCGATGACGGCGCGGTTCGCAATACGCGAGACGTGGACTTATTACTTGATAGTGATGATTTGGATCGTGCGACCGAAGCCCTATCGGGTGTCGGTTTTATTCGTGACCAAGTGATGGATGTCATCGTCTTTTTGGATGGCCCCGAAGGCAAACCCTCTCAAGGTATCCACATTTTGGCGGCAGGCCAAAAAGTCAAAGCGAATTACGTTTCAGCAACACCCAAGGTGAACCAAGCATCCGTCATTGAAGGCAAGCGAATCGTTGAACTGATCGAATTGGTTCGTATGAAGCTGAACAGTTACCGCAGAAAAGATCAAACCCATTTGCTTGACATGATCCACGTTGGATTGATTGATGAAACGTGGCCATCGCAATTTGAGCCCGCGCTGAACAAACGTTTGCAAACGTTGATCGATGATCCCGATGGTTGATCGTGAACCGTCGGCATGGCCGCATGTCTTGCCGATGATGTCTTTCTTGTTATTGATTGAGATCGGTGGTCGGATTAGCGAAGACGATTCGCTGGCAATGCTTGCCATCCGAGTCGCTGTGCCGCTGGCATTGTTAGTCTATTTCTGGGTGCGAGGTTCCTATCCCGAACTGCGAATTCGCCTGACCCGAATGACGATTGTCGATGCGGTGCTGGGCACCGCTTTGGCCGCTTTGTGGATCGGTCCATTTTTGGTATTCCCATCGCTGCGACCTAAAATCGGCGATTCAGCTTTTGATCCTGCCATGGCTGGCGAAAGTTTAGTGCCACTGGTCTTGTCTGTTCGGATGCTAGGTTATGCCGTCGTGACGCCGTGGATGGAAGAGTTATTCATGCGCAGCTTTGTGCTGCGATTCGCCGACACCTATGCCGACGGTAATGACTTCCAAGACATCCCGATCGCAAGATTTACCTGGTTGAGCTTTGGCGTTGTGATGGCAGTGTTTCTAGCGACACACTTGATGTGGGAATGGCCCGTGATGTTTCTCTGGTCACTGATCACGATGCTGTGGTTCTATTATCGCAAAGACATCTTTGCTCTGATTGTTGTTCACGGATTCACCAACGGAGCCATTCTTCTTGCAGCAATCTTCTTTAGCAATTCGTTTCCGGCGGGTGACGGAACGATGCTACCGCTCTGGTTTTTGGTTTAGGCGTCACTGGAAAGCCTCGGCTGTCAAAGGCGATCAGATCATTCAAACGACTGAACCTTTTTCTACCATCGACTACTGCGCAGGCCCGCCGATCTGAAACCAGCAGTGGGTCAAAGCTATCTGTTCGTCATCACAAGACATTCAATGGGTCTCAAAAGTAAAAACTTGGTAGGCGTGGCCAAAGACATCGTTCGCTCCGGCAATCGCATCATCTGCATTTGTGGCGACCAATGCGAGCGCCTCCGCAAAGATCGGCCAACGGCTCTTCGCATTGGTTGCTGATTGCGTAAGGAACGATCGACCTACCTGTGACGGCAGGTCAATTTTCGCTTGCTTTAGAAGAAATGTCGCACCCATTGCCGATCCTTCAATGACATAAGCTCGCCCCCAATGCCATTCGTCCGTCATCCTAAGCGGCGGCGACTCTGCAACACTTTGGTCACGTTGTCCAACCAACCCCAACGTTGCCAAATCTTCATCGATCCATCGACTAAGATCGGAACCTTGCCGCGGCAGCCCAATGCGTTGCTCAACCCAATTTGTGCTGGCGGCGGCGTACTGACATACCGACCTCATACCCAACAGATAACGCTGGTAATTCTCCAATGACGCAAACGGCGGATGCGTCCCCATGACCTCGTCAAGTCGCGAATGCGATGCCGCGGTTTCGCGTCTTAGAAGCTGCCGTAAGTTCATCGTCGTCGAATCAGTCATCCGTTTTTCCGTTGCAAAATACGACGAGTTTTCTGGGTGGAACGTCGATCCTAATTCTAACGCCGAACTAAATCCGCGTTCACCCGTCTTAAATTTGACCGATAGAGCGGAATGACGACAGCGAAGCCTTTCTCGATACACGATCCGAAGGGCGGCCAAAGTTGATAAACTGCGTCAGCTCATCCCTCCCTTGCTCAGGCACCTAGAAAACTGATGAACAATCAACGCGATATTCGATGCACACTCGCTTTGCTGCTGCTTCTCTTTTCCCAGCTTTCGATTGGACTGCTTTGCAACAACCTGGGTATTGCCGATGCAGCAGATATCGGGGAGCGGCCTAATATCGTCCTGATCGTTGCGGATGATCTTGGTTTTGCTGATGTGGGCTTCAACGGCAGCATTCAGATTAAGACGCCTCACTTGGACCAGCTGGCGGCCGAAGGAGTCATCTGTGAAAACGGATACGTCAGCTCACCGGTTTGCAGCCCGTCACGCGCCGGTTTTCTGACGGGGCGCAACCAAGTCAGCTTTGGCTATGACAACAATCTGGGGGCTCACCAACCCGGCATGGACCCGGAATTTCATGGCTTGCCTGTTGATCAAAAAACGATCGCTGATCGACTTGGCTCACTCGGTTACAAAACGGGCCTGATTGGAAAATGGCACCTCGGTGATCTGCCTCAATTCCATCCGCTCAAACGCGGATTCCAAGAATTCTGGGGGTTCACGGGTGGCGGACACCACTATTTCCCCACGCCAAAAGGTACAGGTTACGATTCGCCGATTGAATGCAATTATGCAGAGCCAAAGGAGGTTACCTACATCACTGATGACATTGGTGACGAATCAGTTCAGTTTATCCAGCGTCACCGCGATAAACCGTTCTTTCTTTTTGCTTCGTTCAATGCACCGCATGCTCCCCTGCAAGCGACCAAAGCAGATTTAGAACTCTACCAGCACATCAAAGAAGAAAAACGACGAACCTACTGTGCGATGGTTCATCGCTTGGACGTCAACGTAGGCAAGATCCAAGCGGCTCTTCGCGAAGCCGGAATTGCGGAAAACACGATGACTGTTTTTATCAGCGACAACGGAGGACCGGTTAACGCAAACGCGTCTTGTAACGCACCTTACAACGGCCAAAAGGGAATTCTTCTCGAGGGAGGCATGCACGTTCCCTACGTGATTCACTTCCCGGCAAAGATCAAACCAGGAACCAAGTATCTGCACAGCGTCAGCTCGCTCGATTTTGCGCCCACGTTTTTGGCCGCCGCCGGAACATCGGTGGGGAAGGATAAGGATGCGGAATTTGATGGAATCAATTTGCTTCCCTACGTGACCGATGAAATTGAATCGCCGCCCCACGAATTCTTGCGATGGAGATTCACGATCAGTGCCGCCATGCGACGCGGGCCTTGGAAGTTAGTTCGACTGCCCGACCGAATGCCGATGCTGTTTAACCTGGACGAAGATGTGTCAGAGCAACATGACGTCGCCCTTGAAAACCTAGATCGAACGCAACGCATGTTGAAGCACTTAGGACAATGGGATGTCCGATTGCCACATCCCGTTCAGCTAGAGGGGGCTATTTGGAAGTCGCGGCAGTTAGATCTGTACGACGAAACCTACCTACTTGATCAACCGGGCCGATGAATAAGCGTTTCACGCCATCAACCGAAACGTTCCCTAAGCACCGGTTGACTATCGTTCCCAGCTCCGGCTTTCCATCTAGGTCAATTAAGCCGTGTGCTAAGAATGGTTTTCCACTACTGGCTTACGCCTAACGCGTTTAACAAAAACCGATCCATCATCTGAACCATGTGCCAACTTTGATGCGGATCAGTCACCGCGTGTTTGGCACCGGGATAGATCATCATCTGAAATGGTTTATCGGCTTTCTGCAAAGCCTTTGCTACCTGCAAAGTGTTCGCCGGATGAACGTTGTCATCGACTTCACCATGAATCAACAGCAATTGCCCTCGTAAGTTCTTTGCGGCTGGGATAAGGGACGTGGTTTCATAGCCGTGTGCGTTTTCTGACGGCAGCCCCATGTAACGTTCGGTATAAAAAGAATCATATTCACGCCAATCGCCAACCGAACCACCAGCAATGCCAGCAGCGAAAGCGTCGCTGTGCATCATCGAATATATAGTCAGGAAACCACCAAAACTCCAGCCGCGAATTGCAATTCGTTCACCGTCCACCCACGACTGTGACTTCAACCAGTCCACCGCTGACATCACATCACGGAACTCTACTTCCCCCATACGCCCGTAAATCGACCACATCGCTGATACAGGTGTACCGCTGCTGGACCGATTGTCGACCACCAACGTTGCTATCCCACGTCGCGCAAGAAGCTCTCGATAAAGTGCTTTCCGTCCCGCAAAGCGACTCGATACGATTGGTGTTCCCGGACCACCGTAAACCTCGATGACGACCGGTAATTTCCTTGGCGACTCGGGTGCAACATTAGGTTTCACCAACAGTGCTGGCAGTTGGACCGAATCTTCGGTAGCGATCGTCATCAACTTTGGCCCGAGTATCGAGTTTTGCGTCATGAGATGCGATTGAGCGATCATGATGTCAGTTGTCGCTGGTGTTTTTCCATCAGGATGATGGGTTGATCGTAGGACCAGGCTTGGCGGCGTCGATGGAGCACTGTGTCGATCGGTTAAAAGCCGACCATCTGGACTGACCGTTGTTGAATGCCATCCTGAATCACCGGTTAGCGACCTCAGTTCGTTTTCTGGTTCATTCAAATTGCATTCGTATAAGTGCTGATCAACGCCGCCCGAACGATCCCCCACGATCCACAACTTGTCTTGCTTTGGGGAAAGCGTAAACTCTGTCACATTCAATCGATTTGGCGTGACTGGCACAATGGAACTTCCATCACCACTGATGCGATACACCCGGTAATTTCCACTCGGCAATTCGCTACGCCACAATAACCCACCATCGGACAACCAACCTGGCGTGGATGGCGGTTCGACCCAAGCTGGACTTTCTTCGCGAAGCAACAATTGGGGCAACCCCGACCCATTTTCCAGTGCAGCAGGGTCTACTTTGGAAAGCATGCGATAGGTTTGCTTTCGATCACTAACACAATACAACAGCGATCCATCATCAGGATGCCACCAGACGCCAGTGATAATTTGCTCTAAGTCACTGTTCGATGCGATCACCAACCTTGGTGCCGGAACCGGGTCGGAATCAAACCGACGCAGATCCCAAACATAGAGCGATGCGTGAGGAATTGGATCGCCGGGCTTGCTGTACCGAGTCGTGATACCGTTACCACGCGATTCATCGGAAGACGAAAGCACGTATGGCTGTACTTCACTGGTATCAATTCGCAACATTGCCAACCAATTTCCGTTGGGACTAAACCAGAATGCTCGGAAATTGCCTCGGCCAAAAATCTCTTCTTGATAAAGCCAATCCAGCTCGCCATCCAGTAACGTATCCAAGCCATCATCAGTCAAACGGCGAGTCAAATGAGTTTTAACATCGGTGACGTATAGATCACCATCGACCGTGTAACCTATCCGTCGAGCTTGAGGGTCCAGCTTGGCGTTCTCCCAAGTTCTGGCGTCATGCGTCAGAATTCTCGCGGGCTCTTCAGTGGATACCGTTACTAACGTTTCACCAATTTTGACTAAGATGGTGTCGGATTCTTCTTGCAACATTGGAATCGCCCTAGCAACAGATTTTGCCGCTGCTTTGGCGTCGATATTTGCAAGGGTTTGTACATTTTCGACCAGCTGATCGAATGCGGGCCACGTTTGCCATTGTGAGCTAGACAAATCGCTCTCGATCACTGTCTTATTGATCGGGAACTGATGCCACCGATCGTCTTTTCTAAGCAATAATTTTGACGATTCTTTGCCAATCCAGTGCGAAGTCGGCAGCTTGCCTTCAAAATCAAATTGCTGATCTGGATGATAAAGTCGCTCGAGCGTCAGCAATTGCGGGTCGTGCGATTGTTGACTTTGAAACGCAGGATGCTCTGGCGGATAGGCATGGACGTCTTTGCAAACACCGGCATTGATGACGAAAACCACGATCGCGATGGCCGAATTCACGGGTATCTTCCAGCCAAACGTTTTACAATGCGGACGCCTTGCGAAGTTTCGTTGCGCCACAGAAATAATCATTTGCTTGAATCTAAGAGAGTTGGATTTTGAAGAAATTCAATACACGAGCGGTCTCGTTCATCGTCGCGATTGTAGTTCATTTCATTTTTAACTTGATGGCAGTTAAAAACGTGGACGGCAAGGGCGCTAAAACACCAAACATCGTCTGGATCATTAGCGAAGACAATTCGAAGCACTATTTGAACCACTTCGATAGCACTGGCCCAAAAACGCCTGCGATCGAGTCGATGGCCCGAGAAGGAGTGACATTTGAACATGCATTCTCATGCAGCCCAGTTTGCTCAGTTGCCCGGACGACTCTGATCACTGGCTGTTACGCCCCGCGAATTGGCACCGCGTATCACCGCATGATCGAGCCCGCGATTATGCCCGCGGGCGTCAAAATGTTTCCGGTGTACTTGCGGGATGGCGGATACTACACGACGAATCAGAGCAAAAAAGATTACAACGTCCGCGAGGGCCCTAAGGTGTGGGATGAATCATCACCAAAGGCTTCATGGAAGAACCGCCCCGCAAAGAATGTTCCCTTCTTTCATGTCCAAACGATTGCGACTTCGCACGAAAGCTCGCTGCACCCTGAACATAGCAGTGCTTTCAAACCACCGGTCACCAACGCAGAAGCGATAACTTTACAGCCTTATCTTCCCGACACGCCGTTGATGCGCAATACGGTTGCTCGGTATCACGACTTGATCAAATCGGTCGATGAACAGGTTGGCGACATTATCAAACAGCTGAAAGACGCAGGAGAACTTGAAAACACCTTTGTGTTCTACTTTAGCGATCACGGGGGAGTCTTGCCTCGGTCGAAATGCCACCTCTTCGAATCCGGCTTGCACATTCCGTTGGTCATCCGCATTCCCAAAAACTTTGCCGCGGACATTGATCGAAAACCGGGAAGTCGTGCCGATGGATTTGTTGAGTTCGTTGACTTTGGCCCCACGATCTTGAACCTGGCAGGATTTGAGATTCCGAAACGCGTCGATGGACAAGCTTTCTTGGGAAAGAATACAACTGCATCGGAAGTCGATCTACGAAATGAGGCGTTTGGCCATGCTGATCGGTTTGATGAAAAGTACGACTTGGTACGTTCGCTGCGAATAGCGAAATGGAAATACATTCGCAACTTTGAACCCTTTTACCCAAACGGTATGTACTTCGAGTATCGCTACAGGATGCTGGCGATAAAGCAATGGAAAAAGCTCCATCACGAGGGAAAACTAACTGCGGTTCAGGACGCTTTTTTCCAAGCCAAGTTGCCCGAAGCCTTATACGACCTGGATGCTGATCCACATGAGACAATCAACTTGGCCCAGGATCCAGCTCATCAAGAAACTCTGTTGCGAATGCGCGATCGACTAAACAAGCGGATTACCAGCATGCCTGATTTGGGTTTTGTCCCCGAAGCTTATCTGGTCGAAGGTGCGATGACAGATCCCGTTACCTTTGGAAGACGAAACCAAGATCAAATCAAGCGTTTGATTGAAACCGCCAACTATCAATTACTGACTTGGGAAGAGGCAAAGCCCAGGATCATCACGGCAATCAATGACCAAGACCCGTTAGTTCGGCTTTGGGGTTTAGTGGCAGCGACCAGTTTTGGGACTGAAGCCAAAGAAATCGCCAGCGATGTCGAAAAACGCTTAGTGGACTTGGAACCGTTGGTCGTCATTCGAGCCGTCGAATTTCTCGCCTTGCTTCGCAGCAAGGGCGAAATGTCTTTGAAGGACCCGCTGCCGTTTTTATATCGATCTTTGCAGCGATCGGTCAGCGAAGCGGAGGCATTGCGTGTGCTGAACACCGCGGTCTTCCTTCGCGATCATTGCGGGACCGAGGGACGTGACCGACTGAAGGTCAATCCAAGGGAACTGCAATCGTTGCCTCGAATCGGCAAGAGTCGTTGGTTCAAAGGGCGGATCGAGTATTTGAGCAAACGCCCGTGAAGAAGCAGCGTTTTGCGTTGGGGATACTGTGCGTTTAGAGCATTCCAACCGTTGATGCAGG
The DNA here is from genome assembly GCA_964449225.1 of uncultured Rhodopirellula sp. GTDB lineage: Bacteria > Planctomycetota > Planctomycetia > Pirellulales > Pirellulaceae > Rubripirellula. Next base: position 41,928 of record CAYVAN010000004.1, on the reverse strand, counting down.
GCAACCTCGCGCGACAGAGTCGAACCGTACAGTGCTGATCAGATCACGATCCTTGCCACGCGTGCCGATTGGATTTCCGCAATATCGCGATGGTCGGCATAACCCGATCAGTCCGATTCTTTATTGTGGCTAGGAGTTCTTTGCTGGACTTGTTAACCGGCCCCAGCGGGGATTTGTACCCCATGTTTGAGAAGCTGCAGACATCGCATTTGAACCGCGATGATTTGAACAATCTCCATAACATGGAATCCAATGATGACGGTTGCCACCAACGACGAAGTTTTCGCATCTCCCGAACAGCTTTCCCAGCAGCTCGCAGGATTGTCATCCGATGACAAGCACAATCAGATCATTGATCAGATCGATGAAACGCTTGGGCTAATTGCCGAAGCAAACGAGATTGGTCAAGGGCGACTGGCCGTTGACCACTATGATGTTTCCGTTGTCGTGCCGGTGTACAACGAAGTTGAAACCTTGCCCCAGGTTTTAAAACGAATCGAACAGGTTATGCCTCCGGCAACCGAAGTCATTGTTGTTGACGATGGCAGCACCGATGGAACGCGACAATGGTTGGAAAGCCTGCCAGAGAAAGCTGGCCGGACGATCCTAACCCGCCGAGCCAATCACGGAAAAGGCTCTGCGGTTCGACTTGCAATCCGCCACAGCAGCGGCCGAGTCGTTGCCATTCAAGATGCAGACTTAGAATACGAACCTGCCGACTTGCTTCGAGTAATCTGGCCGATTCTTGATGGAGATGCCGAAGTCGTTTACGGGTCTCGCTATCTAGGTGACGTGACTGACCATTCGATCTTTCATCGCCTGGGCAACTGGGCTTTGACAAAGACGAGCAATCTGATGACTGGCTTAGAATTGACCGACATGGAAACGTGCCATAAAGCGTTCGATGGCGATATGATTCGATCAATACAACTGCGTGAATGCAGGTTCGGGTTTGAGCCCGAAATTACCGCCAAGGTTGCCGCGCGTGGGGCCATCGTGATGGAAGTGCCCACCGGCTACGACAGTCGCGGATATGACGAAGGCAAAAAGATCGGCTGGCGAGACGGCGTTGCCGCGTTGGCTTGCATGTGGCATTACCGATCGCGTTTCTGGCGTTCGGCAAGCTAATCGTGCGGGTCAAGCCTTGATACATTTCCACAATTGATGTGGGGCAGCTTAGGCCAGGATCTATCCTGGCCTAAGTCAATAACAACAATGCTCTTGATGCAATCGCCTGTTATCGCTGAAACAGGATGCAGATGGGTGATGGGGCTTGCACGATGTGCTGGCTGTACTGGATCGTTCCCGAGTTCTGATTAACAGAGAACGACCCAACCGTGTTCGAGTCTTGGCCAGCGACGACCAGCCATTTTCCATCCGGTGTTAGGTTAAAGTTTCGAGGCATCGCACTGCGAGAGTTTTCAATTTCGACTCGCGATAGAGATCCGTCTTTCTGGTGAATGCGACATACCGTGATCGTATCATGGCCGCGATTTCCACAATAAAGAAACCGACCGTTTGGATGAATTCGAATCTCAGATGCACTCTTGAAACTTTCCTTGGCCAAGACTTTTTTTGGTACCGTTGGCAGCGTTTCCATGGCTGTTAATGTCCCAGCTTCTGGGTTCCAAACTAGTTGAGTCACCGTCAGCGTCAGTTCGTTCAGCACGTACGCCCATCTTCCATTCGAATGAAATTTCATGTGGCGTGAACCGCTTCCAGGTGGAAGCTGCACGCTTCCGTGCGGCAGCAGTGTCGCCGCCTGGTGGTCAACACGGTAGATCAAAACTTGATCAAGCCCCAAGTCGGGCACCAGTGCATACTGGTTGTCTGGTGAAAAACCTACCCAATGCGGATGTGGCGAGTCCTGGCGATTGCCAACGACTCCGCTGCCACCTTTGTGCTTAATTAACTGGGTTCGTTCTTTTATTGAACCATCTTCGTTCAAGCGAAACACACCAACGCTGCCTCCGCTGTATTGTGCCGTTAACAGCACAGCACCGGTTTGATCAATTGCCAAATGAGCGGCACCACCGTCACCAATCGCGACTGAGTTGACCAAGCTCAATCGGTTCTTTGGCCGACCAACCGTGTAGGCAACAACCGACGGTTCACCATCGATCGGCGTTCCGATTGCATACAGATTGTCCAGCGTTGGATGAAGGGCTAGAAACCCAGGCCCTTTTAATTCCGCCGCAAGTCGAGGCTTGCTCAATTCACCACTGCCCAGGTTCATGCGAGTTCGATAGATGCCCCGTGAAGGCGTTCGATCGCTTGTTCCGATCCAAATGTCAATCGATTCAGCGCTGCAATTTCTCCAACCGTCGGCACCAAAGATCATGCACGCAAACAACACCAGAGTTAAGGTCAAACGATCAAGCATGGTTTGTAGTTCCAATGAAAAAAGAGTCGTGTCTTTGGCACCTTGATGATGGTTCACCATGCGGAACCAAGCAAGGCTGCAAACGGATAGATCGTCGTCTTTCACTCAGCAAAAAATTCTTGTCCCCACGCTTTTCGCATAGCGAAAGGCGACTTCGAATGAAACACTTTTAGGCTGCACGGCGATAAACGATGCCAGATCGATTACGACTGTGTTGGTCAATCGCACCCGTCTTTCGAAGGACGTAGGCGATTTGCTGAGCCGTTTGGCGGGATTTGCCGATCGTTTTCGCCAATTCCGCGGTGTTGAAATGCCCCGACGGATTCGCTTGGCCCATCGTTTCGCCGCCCGGTAACAGCGTCAACAAATCCGACGCGTTGCTCAATTCGAGCGTCGATTCAGTGGATTCCCAAAGCACATCCTTGACTCGGTAATCTTTGTGCCATGACCTGCGTCTCTTCTTTCGACTTGGAACACGCACCTGTTCGACGTGGATCAATGGCACTTCGATCGTCAGATTCGGATGCGGAAAGACTCGAGTGAAGTAAATCAGTTCGTCAAACAAATCGATCGCACTGCCGCGTTTAGGGCTAAGGCGAAGCGACTTTGTTTTTCCCGTTTCAGCTTTTTTAGGATCGCTGGTTAAGCGTCGAATGCGAGTACGGATGACGACAGGCTTGACGACACGAAGTCGATGTCGCTTCAACAGGTTCTGGCACTTGTCACGAATCGCAGACAACGACGCGCATTGAACTTCAATCAGTTCTTCACCGCGAACGGCGTCGATGCGATACCTGCCCAACTGAACTTCAGTCTGCCCAGCCTCACCGGCGTAGTGACGTTTCAGTTGTTGATGGAGAGTGGTTTCCATTGTTTCAATACAAGTTGGCCGTTGGAAACCGGCCCTTTGACCGATCGAAGACTTGCGTAATCGTGCGTCAAATTCAAATTCTTGCGTGGTGGATCTTGTGAAAGATCCTGAGATGCGGGGATCTTTAACGAGATCCAATACGGCTAACCTAAGGGTTTTTCTCGACGGACCACTAGCACTAGAGTCCGAAATCTTTGATCGTCGTCAAAGTCACCAATTCAATCCCGACTGCCGCAAACGCTTCTTCTCCTCCGGCAAGCCGGTCGATGATGGCGACGACGGTGTCGACTTCTAATCCGAATTTCCGTGCGGCTTCGACCGCTTTGATCGCACTTCCACCGCTGGTGATCACGTCTTCGACGATCACCACTTTGTCGCCTGGTTTGACGGGGCCTTCGACTTGCTTACCGGTGCCATGGCCCTTGGGCTCTTTGCGAACCATGAACCCCTTTAAAGGCAAATCTTTTTGTCCGGCAATGGTGACGATCGATGCTGTGATTGGGTCTGCGCCGATTGCCATACCGCCGATGGCGGCGGGTAGTTCGCCACGTGATTCAAGGACTTCAAGCATTCCTTGGGCGATCAGGTTCGCGCCTTTAGGGTGCAGTGTCAGGTTGCGGCAGTCGAGGTAGTAAGACGCCTTTGCACCGCTGGCGAGCGTAAAATCGCCGAGCTGGAGTGCTTCGCTACGGAGCAATTCAATCAGTTGATCACGTTGATACATGGAAACTTGCGACTTTAAAGTTGAAAGAGGAGCTTGAAAAAGCGTAGGGTTCAGAACGACTCCTTCGCCGTTTCATAAAACCTAACACGTCATCACGCTGACCTAAATCCTACTTGTTGATCGCAATGCCAGTTGTCTGAGGTCATTAGCGTCTGAGGCTATTAGCACCTGAGGTTGTTAGCGCCTGAGGTTATTAGCCGTTTACTTAATCGAGACGGTCGATCCATGCGACAAAATACCGTACAGGTCATCGGCGTAATCCGCAGACAAACTAATGCAGCCCTTACTGACCGGCGTGGTCGTGTTGGGGCTGCCGTGGATGCAGAGATTGCCCCCCAAATCAAGCCAAGCACCACCGTAGGGATTTCCTGGACTTCCCGGCGGTAACGCCGATCCCGAAGCGTCGTAAAAGACCTTAGAGGTTTGCTTATCTTGCACGGTGTAAGTTCCCGGTTTAGGTGCTGGGTCGTTACCGACACCGATTGGAAAACGGCCTGCATACAGATCGCCCAGAAACAACGTCAATTCGCGAAGCTTCAAATCAACCTCGGCCCGGAACGGACCGCGAACGACTTTTAATTCGGTACCGGGAAGGACTGCAATTGGATCACGCACCTGATTGATGTTGGCAAGCAATTGCCAAGGCACTTCATAACGCTGCGCGATTTTGACAAGCGTTTCATCTGACATGACGCGATGAGGTCTTTCGAGCAAGTGGTTGCCCGAATAGATCACTGCTGCGGCCAGCGGATCCAACCGAGAGAGCAATTCGCTTCTCTGTTCGCCCGATAGGTTGGGCGTGCTGTAAAAAATGCTGAGCGTCGAAAGAGCTTCTTTGAGTTGATCCTTGGCATATTGGGCGTCGGCAGTCCGGATCGCATTGTCCAGGCCGACGTTGGTGCCTAAATCGAGCCCCAGATTACTACCAACCGCCGACACTTGAGCAACATTGTCCGATGGCCGCTGCGTCGATCCGTTGGACATCAACGAATCTGAAGAGGGCGCACCGTTTCGTTGAGGCGATCGTTGTGTAGAGTCAAGTTGTGTAGGGTCAAGCTGCTTAGGATCGGGCATTTGGAAAATGCGACCCGTCGTTTGATAACCAGTAACTGGATCAACACTGTTGCCTGGCTGTGGATTGTTTTGAAAGTTAGTGGTCTCTGGAACGCGATCGGTCAGCGTTGTCGTGAAGCCTGGATCGGCGCTGGCAATTTGAGCAATCGGTGCATTGCCCAGCGCAGCGTTAACATCAGTTGAATCCTGTCCCTGTCCAGACACTGCGATACTGTTGTTGGCAAGGCCAGCATCGTTTGGCATTGCGACGCCGATCTGATCGGTTGCTAACCCGCCATTGCCGACGCCACCGAATGCAAGTTCGTTAGAATCGCCGAAGTCATTCGTGGCTTCGCCACCATTGATTTCCAAATCACCAAGGGAAGGCGGCAATGCAGATTCCAAGGGGAATTCACCAGATTGATCCATCACAATCATGTCAGCAACATCAGGTGGCAACGATTCCGGGGGCGTCGTCAATGACACCCACGCACCATAAACCACTGACATCAACAACACGACGATAGCGGCCGTTTTGATCGTTTGCACAACAGTCCTCCGTGACAAAATCGCGAGCGAAGTAATCGATCGCCCCGCGCAGTCGCCTGGACAATCCATGCCAAGCGTGGACGCACCTTAGCGAAGCCCGCTGTCACGTTGCCAGATCAGTTTTCTGGCCGTCCTGCTATCAAAAATGGCTTAGACTTGCGAGACGTACACAGCTAGCTTCTCTGAGATTTTTAGCACGTGGCTCCCGCGTTTCACTCGTCGTGACTGGTTGAAAGCCGTCTTTTTGGAAGCCATCTGCTGTAGGGGAAAATCAGTTTTTCAAGCTGGGCAATGTTGGTCGGCTCCGCGAGCCGAAAACGCTGTCGGCTCGGAGAGCCGAGCGACAATGGGGAACACTGCAATGTGAAAAACTGATTTGCCCTGCCATTTGCTGGCAATCGCTTGCGGAGACCCCATCAGCAATCAGAATTCACCGCTTAGAATCCCCGAGCTACTTTTGGTGCCAAGTCTTACAAGGCGAGATCATCTTCCATCTTGGCCACTTGGTCGCCTGGATCCGCAAGCGTTTCCTGAAGTGCCTGCGGTAATTCACCGCGTTGAGCAGCCTCCATGCGAGCACGAGCGTCGGCGAGATTGCGGAGACCATCACGAATCGAGATTGCGGCAATGATGACGACCATCAGCCATGCTAAGTACAACAATCCACCGGTCAGCATCAACGACGCCCCGAAACCAAACAGCACGGCGACCAAAGCGACTCCAAAATTCATCACACCCGCCATCTGCATGTTGCGAGTCTGGATGCGAGCGCTGCGGCTGATGGCGGTCCGAGCAGATTGGTTGGCCAAGTCACGCATCGCGGACAAGTCGCTGTTGCGTTCCGGGGCTTGCGAACGAGGTACCAAGGGAGCATCAGGATCAATTTCTGCTTGCGGTGCCATTGGCGAAGAGTTCGATTCGGTATCGACGTCAGTCGACTCATCCATGTTCACCGAAACCGATGACAGCGATACCGATTCAACAGGCGAAGATTCTTCGGTACCAGGTGTACCCTGGACGCGTCCAAGCAAACGATTCATGTAAGCTTCGATGGAATCATCATCTATTTCCTCTTCGGTGGCACTTGCATCCGGGGTGGGAACAGCATCATCGACCGACTCGGGTGAAGATTCTTGCACCATCGCAGAGCTAGACTCTTCTTCGATCTCTTCGCTTTGCTGTTGATAACCAGAAAAGGAATCCGCTTCGACGGGCTCTTCCTCTTCTAGTTCTTCCATGCCTGACATCATTGCCGTCACATCAACACGACCATCGGAAGAATTGCTTTCATGCTGGCTTGTTTGAGATGCGGTTGGTTCCGACTCGCTTGGTTGAGGCGGTTCAGTGTTATCTTGGTACTGGCTGTACGTTTCGCTAAAACGATCAGACTCTCGTTGATTGTTTTCATCACTGGCTTCGATGTTCCAGACGCTGTCGCTGGCTGAATCAGAAATCAAGTCAGAACCTGACTCTTCTGCGTATCCGCGATCCCGAGCAGCGACGTTTTCTGACGATGAATCTGACGCTTTTTCGCTGGCATCACCCGCAGCCGAATCATCAGCAAACAAAGCCATTAACCCCAGGGACGCTTCTTCATCGCAGTCTCCCGCGTCGGTGCTATCAACAACCGCATGCTCGGCGATCCGGTCTTCGTCCTGTCCAATCGATGAATGAAACGGATTGCACTGTTCAGCTTTGACTTGATCGACTTGATTCGACTCAGTGATCTGGTTCGGATCTTCATCAACGTCTAGATCGGCGATTAATTGACTTGCAAACGAACTTGCTTCCGATTGCTGTTCTTCCCCCGACGAATCATCGCTAAACGTTTCGGCATCTTCGTCACTCGCAGATGCATCCCAGATCGAGCTAGCCGATTCAAATGCATTTTCGGGTTGACCGTTGTCCGTCTCCGGGAACAGGTCAGACGCCGAGTCCGGATTCCAGACTCCGGTATTCTCAATCAACTCTTCCCCGTCATCAATGGCAACTGGATCTGCGTCGCCATGATCAGGATCGCCATGATCAGGTGCAGCTTGAATAGCGGTGGATTCCAAGTTCCAAATGGATAATGAACCCTCCGACTGCACTTCCTCAGGAGCCTGTTCCGGTTCTGACATCCTATCGCGATCGGCATCATGTGCCTCGGTCATTTGATAGGTTGGCCAGACGTCCTCGGGAGTCTCATCGATTGATGGACTGACCTGATCGGTAATCTGATTGTCTGCAAGATTATTTTCAGCAACCGCGTCTTGCTCAACGACGGCTTCGGCTGGCGAATCTTCGGCTGGTAAAACTTCGGAACCCCATTCGCTCGCGGGGACATCGTCGGTTGCTTCAGCCTCTGGCAGACTCAAAATCGACAGGTTTGATTCTTCAGCGCTTTTATCTGAAACGACGCCCTCAGGAATCTGGTTTGCTGAATCATCTTCCGCATCATCCTGAGCGATTCCTTGACGCAAATCTGCCAAAGTCTGGTTGGCGCTCTCTAGTTCGCTGCGAAGGTGGTCAAATGCTTCTCGCGTCGGACGATCTGAAATCTCTTGAACGGCTTGATCGCGTTCGGTTTCGACTTCGTGCAATCGTGTGTTTAGCGATTGATTGGCTTCTCGCAGGTGATCGAGTTCCTCGCGAGTCTTTTCGAGATCCGTCGACAGCGACTCGATTTCGGAGCGAAGCGAGTCCGCATCTGACGCCCATTGGGCGCGGTCGGTGTCACCACGTCGATTGCTTTGCGCAACAAGCTCTTCTAGTTGCCTGACGGAATCAAGCGCGTCGCGATAGTCGCTGCGAAGTCGGTTTGCTTCCTCGGATGCTTCATCAACTAATTCTTGTAGACCTTCGACTTGTTCGCGAAGCGAATTGATCGTCGTTTCATTTTCCAACAGCTGTTGGCTTTCAGTTGCCCCAGCTTCTGCTTGCTGACTTCGCAGTGATTCAAGCTCAGCCGACATTTGCTCAACACGATCGAGAGCTTCACGACGACGTGCTTCACTTTCGGCCTGCGCATCGATCGCGGCATCTCGTTGATTTTCCAGATCGCTTCGCTGGCGTTGGTTTTCTTCTCGCTCAGTTTCCTCGTTGCGTTTTAAGCTGGTTTGTTGGTCCGACAGCTCTTCAATTTGTTCATTGAGAGCCTCGAATTGCAGACGCATTTCCTTAACCGCTTCGGTCGCCGCTGTCGCCTGGGCCTGTGATTGCAAAAGGTGGGCGGTGGCTTCTTCAAGCTGTTGGCGATACTCGGCTTCCTGCTGAGCAAATTCAGATTCACGCTGCTGAAAGTGCCGCTGCTTTGCATTGGTTTCTTCACGAAGACGCAGCAACTCTTGCTGACGATCCGCGTAGTCATCATGCATTTGGTAGACAGCAGATTCCTGATCCTGAATCTTTGCCTCGCGGCGATACAGGTTTTCCGCGCGTGACCAAAGTTCCGATTCACGCCCACGCAGATGAGCTTCACGCTCATCACACTGACTTGCCCGTCGGTCACACTCGACTTGCTTCGCACGCCACTGATCAATTTCTTTTCTAAGTCTTTGACGCCAGACGGTTTCATCAGCATCGGTTTGCAAACCAGCCTGGTTTGAAGTTGCCGAGGCATTACCCCGACCACCAGATTCAAAGCTATTCGCGGCCGCGAAATTTGGCGATGCAGTCGTCGCAGGCGACTCGCTGATCGTAAGCAGTTCAAACTCGTATTCGCCAAGGCGCAACTGATCACCAACGACGAGTGTTGCTTCCGTGACACGGTTTTGATTGACCTCAACTGGAACCGAGTAAGCACGGACCACGACGCGATCACCATCTCGGGTCAACACAGCGTGCATTGGGCGCAAGCTTGGCTCGTTCAGTCGGATTGAACAACCTTCGGCGCTGCCGAACGTGTATCGGTTTCCGGTCAGTCGAAGTCGACGCACTGGCGAATCGGCGCGAGCCACTCGGAATTCGATCGATTGCGTGTCTGCGGTTCGGCTGGTAACGCTATCGAGTGACTCATTTGAGTGGTTTCCAGTCCCGCGGCCTAACAGACTCGATTGCCCAGCGATCGCTGGAGGCGCTGAATGATGCGAAGCTGAATCGTGGCTTCCTGATTCCTGAAAATTGGGCAGCGGCGAAAGCGTTCCGCCAATTGAGGTCGGTGAAAAGATCGAAGTTGAGTCTGCGTGAAAGGATACTGGATCCATTCCCGAGAGCGGTCCGTTTGTTTGATCCATGCTAAACGTCCGTTGTCTTTCCGTGTCAGATCAGTGAAGGCACGTCCTGCTGCCCTGAAACCCATATCCTGCTACTCGCGCAATTATCCGCAACGGCGCGAAGGTTCCTTGTCTTTCGTACTTCGGCGTTCGCCGCGGTCGCGGTGAGCCAATTTGTGGGATCAGTCAAACTTGAACGGTCCTAAGGGCAACCCCAAGAGCCGGAAGTTAACGTTTGTACACATTTGTTAATTATCGATTCCATGAAACTGCTACTTGGTCTTTCGCGTAAAACGAGCCCTAAACTCGCATAAAGCCCCCCTAAACCCAGCACAGCCAGCACTTCGACACCCTTAAGAGAGTGCTTTTCGGACAAATCTTGGCGAGAAAATGCTGTCAAACGGGTTCCCCGCCCTTATGATTAGCACTCGGTCGAAAGACAGCATCAGGCGGATCCGTTGCAATGCGATCCGCTGCTGTCAGTGACCGAATCCCTCCCCAATCGCCTTCAATCGCGGCGACCTTCTCTTCCAATCAAGAGGTGATGCGATGTCTCGAAAAGAATCTATCCAAAAGTTGCGTGACCAACTGGTCCGACGCCGCGAGGCACTACAACGGGCCTTTGACGGTGACCTTAGTTTGCTGCGCGAAATGCATCAGGAAAGAACCGGTGACGTGCTGGACGCGGCTGCCACCACGGTTCAGGACGAATTAAACAGCCAGCTGATCGAAGCGGAAAGCCGAGAACTATCAGCGATCAATCAAGCCATTGCGCGGTTCGATGCTGGCTACTACGGCAATTGTGACGGGTGCGGTAAGCCGATCCCGCTGACTCGCCTGCGAGCGATTCCTTACGCGACTGAGTGCATCGATTGCAAACGTCGGGCCGAGGTAAGATCGGCCCGAGGCGGCGTCGCCTGGAACCGTGTGTTCGATAACGTTGAAGCAGACTCTGTTTAAACAAAGTCCTTATTCGTTACGTTTGTTACCACGATCGCAAACGGCCGGTGAATCCACCGGCCGTTTTTAATGCGCTGGAATTAAGGGTTTTGCCAAATTGCCCGCTCAGGAATGCCGGCATCGACAAGTGCGAAGCTTTCCTATCCCGGTGGACGATGCGTAAGATAGCACTGGCTCCTCCCACAGCCGCCACTGCTGTCGCCCCCCGCTCCTCCCAAACTCATGCATCCCATTGCTCGCCCATGGTCATTGTCCCTTTTGCCAAAGCACCAGGTAAGAAAAAGCCTCAACATCGATCTGCGTCGATACTAACGACCATTCTGCGTCGTTCGACGTTGGCGATAACAGTTGCCTGCGGCAGCTACCTCGGTCTTGCTCCTGATTTATCATCGGCTCAAGAATCGGTTGCTCTGCCCTACGCTTTTCGCGGCAAACAGTCTTACCAGAGGGACGGCGGCTATCGGGGCAATCAATCCGTTAGCGTTCGCAAGCCATCGATCGACGAACTTGCGCCGATCCGCAGTGTCGACATCAACACACAACGCGAGCGGTTATTCAACGAGTTAGCAGAAGAGTTTGAAACCTTCGATCGACTTGGATCACTGGTTCGACGAGTTTCACAGCTTGTCAAACCAAGTGTCATTCACATTGAAGCTCACAAAACCGAAACCAAAGGTGGTGCGAGGCAATCCTACGACGAGGCCGGAAGCGGAGTGATCATCAAAGCGATGGATGAATCGCTATGGGTTTTAACGAATCGTCACGTGATCGCCGGTGCCAGCCCCAGAGAAATCTTGCTGCGCAGCAGCGACGGTCGAGAGTTCTATCCAAGTAAAGTAGTCTCCGACGCCAGCACCGACGTCGCAGTCATGCGGATCGATCATTCAGGATTGCCTGCGGCGAGGTTGGGCGACAGTGAAGCGATCGAAATTGGTGACTTCGTAATCGCGATCGGCAGCCCCTTTGGATTAAGCCATAGCGTTACCTTTGGAATCCTGAGCGCAAAAGGCAGGCGGGATCTTTCTTTGGGCGAACAAAAGATTGACCTGCAAGACTTTTTTCAAACCGATGCAGCAATCAATCCAGGCAACAGTGGCGGGCCACTATTAAACCTACGTGGCGAAGTGGTCGGCTTGAACACCGCGATTGCCAGCAGCAGCGGTGGTAGCGAGGGAATTGGCTTTGCGATCCCGATCGATATGGCAATGCGAGTCGCCGACCAACTAACCCGTCAAGGCCGTTTGCGACGTGGATACCTAGGTGTCACGCTGGATCCCGACTTCACACCTGCCGACCTTGCCGCTGCCAATCGTGACCTCGTCCAAGCAGGCATTTTAAGCGGAGCACTGGTAAAAAACGTTCGACCTGGTTCGCCAGCCGAACAAGCTCACCTGCAACGTGGCGACATCATCGTGGAATTCGACGGCAAGGCGGTGGAAAGCGATGACCACTTGGTCGCTCGGGTCGGTTTGACACCGATCGGTGAATCAACACCCATGATCATCTATCGCAGTGGCAAGCGTTACCGCACCGAGGTTAGCTTGGCAGACTTGAACTAATCTACCATTCGCATTTTACGCCATTGGCCGGTGGCGAATCGTATCGCCATCATGACGGCCAACAAACACACCCATAGCGTTAATACGGTCCACCACCAGTTTAAACCGACGTTAAAATCGGTCGCATCGCCACTGGGTTCAAACGCAAAGCCAATCGACAATGCAATTGCCGATGCAGCGATCCCGCCAAACAACACGAACCACGTGTCCCCGGCACCGCGAAGCGCCCCAGCCAAAATCAATTGCGTGGCATCTAGCACGACGTAGATGGCAACGAAGCCAAGCAATCCTCGCGAAATCTGGATCGCCAAGGCAGAGTCCGCCCCATCGCTATTAAATTCGTAAAGCGAGAACATCAGATCACCGATGGTCAAAAAAGCAATCATCCACAGACTGCTATAGACCCATCCGATGGCCATTGCTGCCGCGACGCTTTTCGCTGCACGATCAGGCCCCGTCTCTGTTAGATGACGCCCGACCAGAACGCTGGCGGCGATTGAAACACCAATCAGCGGAATGAAGGCAATCATATTGAAATTGATTGCCATCGTGGTTGCCCGCAGCGGAACATCACCCAGGGTTCCAATGCGAAGCACCATGACAGTGAACGCACCGGCTTCGTTCAAATACATCAGGCCTGTTGGAAAACCAAAAAAGATCAGATTCATCAGCATGCCCCGATCCCACGTTCTGCCCGCCGAAAACTGATACATCGTTTCAAGACGAGGACGTATCAGCAGCCATGCGTAGATCGCAACTTTGAACCAAAACGAAATCACGCTGGCAATCGCGGCACCCTTGATTCCCATCTCTGGGAAACCGAACATCCCAAAGATTAGGACGTAATCAGCCATTAGATTGATCAGTCCCGAAACGATCGAAACCCACATCACCGTCCCCGTTCGTTCGGTGCCGCTAAAGAAACCGCTCAACGCAGTTTCCAGCACTTGCCCCACCGCCCCAATCATCAAAATTCGGAAGTAGATCGAATCGAGTTCAATGAGTGATTCAGGCTGACCAGCAGCACGAAAGATCCATGGTGCAAAGAATGCAAGTGCGATAAAGCAGGGTGTGAAGCTGATCGAAATCCAAATTGATTGCCAAAGGAACCGGCCGATCAATTCAGGTTTCCCTGCACCCACGTACTGGCTGACGATCGCGCCGGTCATCGACACAATCCCCATGGGCAAACACACAAAAACCCAAAACAGGTTGCCACCGGTCATCGCTGCGCTCATCGACGCGCCATCATATTTCAACAGCAACGTTCGGTCAGCAAATAACACCAACGAAAAGGTGCCCGTGCTAATCATTAACGGCATCGCGACTCGCCACACCTCCGCGATCGCGGCAGTCAACGAAACTTGCTGCTCCTGACGCGGCGAACGCCCCTCGCGTAATTCGGTACTCAAAATAACTTCAGTCTCTTGAAAACGCGTGAGCGGATCATTTCGATGCCGCGAGCTTTCCGAAGAACGGAATGGCTCCCAAAACCAATCCCACAATCAATCCACCCAAATGAGCTCCGTTAGCAACATTAGGAACAAATTCCAAGATTCCCGCGAACAACATCACGAACATCAAACCGACATTGATGGGCACCAAATTGATGGGGTAGTCACGGTTAATCCAAGGTCGTGCCAACAAGAAACCAAACAAACCATAAACTGCACCGGAGGCACCGACAACGAATGGGCTGCCGTGTAATGATTGGGGAACCCAATCTTCGGCTGGCAATCCAACCTGCAACGCCATCCCACCCAACTGCGTCAGGGTCACCAATACGGCAAAAAACAATGACCCATGCAGTTTTTCGATGACGGATCCCAAGAAGAAAATCCACAGCATGTTAAACACAAGATGAAATTCATCTCCGTGCAAGAACATCGGCGTTACGAAACGCCACAGTTCACCTTTGCGAACCGACGCGAAAGAATCTCCACCTTCGCTCTGATACAAGTCGCGATCAACGAACGAAGTCACCCGATAAATTTTCTGTTCCAACGTGTCCGTGCCCGCACGATTGGCCCGCGGCGTAGAAAAGTTGGTGGACAGCGACATGATGGCCGAGATGATGATGATGCCGATCACCACCGGAAAACTCTGTTGTCGCGCCACGTCCCCGACGGGCATGTCCAACTGGTTCAGATCACGCGAAGCCGCCCGCCGCCGTGCTGACCGAACCCGATCTTTTTCTTGTCGGCTCTGTGCTTGCCGAGCTCGCGCCACCTCGGAGTTCTTTCTACTGGGCAAGTCAGCCAGCGGCACGTCGAACTTAGAGGAGTCGGGCGATTCCAAGAACGCCTGATAGGCCAATTTCGCTTCGTCGACGTCAACCTCGTCGCGGACCCACAGATTCCAAGGGCCCGCGTTCTTCAAATCGCGATTTTTTGAATCTCCCGCTTCGGAATCACGATTGAGCGAATCGTCGACCAAATCGATCATGGCATCGACGGACTCGCTTTGCAGATATCCAAGCAGTTTGCGGGCCTGATCAGAGGTATCTAAGGTGCCAATTCGCCGCATAAGACTGTTTTATTTGGAAACGTTGAAGGAAGTTTGACGGGTGTTCCGCCATTGTTCTACGCATTTGAGAGAAATTCCGCACTCCCAAGCATTCCTGACAGCTCTCGCTTGCCCAAAACTGACATTCTTGAATATGATGGACGCGAAGCGAATAGGGTTACCAAGCGTCTAAACTACGCGCAGAAACTCTCATTAAACAAACCTACGATCGTACGCGATCAAATTAGCCTAGGGTGACTAAGAACGATGGCAGTCAAACTGACCGAACGAGCAGCGGAACAAGTTAAGCAGTTTCAAGTCGAGCACAACTTTGGCGACGAGATGGTGCTTCGCATCGGCATTGCAGCCGGCGGTTGTAGCGGATTTAGCTACACGCTGAACTTTGACGATACTTTCGACGAAAAAGTCGACACCAAGTACGATTGCGGCGGCGTCGCAGTCGTCGTCGACAAGAAAAGTGCGTTGTACTTAGATGGCACAACCGTCGATTGGTACGAGAGCCTTGAAAAGCAAGGATTCACATTCGAGAACCCCAACGCAACGAAAAGCTGCGGTTGCGGAAGCTCTTTCCAAGCCTAGACTTCAATCGATTGTGAACAGCACTTCCTAACAGCGTCCCGGATTGATTGCGGAACGTGTCTAGGATTTCAGACTCTTGCGGTTCGTTAAAACGAGCGGCTTTGTCGCTCAATTTTACAAGCTGAAAGCGTTGACTATCTCCATCATGCAGTCAGGCATCTAACGCACTGACTGCATCAGGATTGATTCGATCCTGCGAGTCGTCAGATCGACGTTGTGATTTTGCTGAATCATTTCTTTGGCGGCCTTGACCTGCCCCGCCGTTGCCCGCTGATCAGCAGCGAACCGACATATCTGTTTGGCTAGCGACGCTGGCTCGGCCGGTTCCGCTAAGAACATCGTCGGCGGGTTTTGCTGAAGCTCGCCAGTGCCCCCCGATGCGGTTGCTACCACAGGCGTTCCCAACGCCATCGCCTCCAGCACGACGTTTGGCATTCCTTCAAATCGAGAAGGTAAAATTAAAGCGTCAACCGATGCGATCCAGGATGCTGCATCGGACTGATGACCAACAAATTCAAGTTGATGCAATTTCAAGACGTCCTGGGCTTTGATTTCCAAGCTTTGGCGCAGTGGTCCGTCACCCACCATCCAGACATGCAACGGTGCATGCGGCCAATCGGTTTCAGTCAGCCGAAGTGCCTCGATCAAATCCGCATGGCCCTTCTCGTCTGTCATACGTCCCACGCAGGCCAACAAGAGAACCCCCTTCGGGCGATCGTCTTTAATGACGGTTCTGTTGATGATTGACTCGCGGTCAACCGGATTCAGAACGACTTCGATTTGACCAACTTTCAAACCGTAGTATCGTGCTGCCGAATCAGCCGCGTTCTGGCTGACCGCAATTACACGACTGGAATCTCGGTACGCTTTTGCCAATCGTCTTTTCTTTAATCCAACAAATCGTCTCTCCACCAGCGGCAACGCGCGATCCGGTGGACTCACAATCGTGGATACTCTGGGAACATCAGCGGCACGCGCCGCTGGCCCTGCAATCATTGTCATGTGAAACGTACGGTCGTAGATCACATCGATTTTTTCGGACCGAACCATGTTTGTCAAATGACTGACTTGATCGCCAAGAGCGCGCCCTGGAAAGTAGAGTCGTGAACGAGAAGGCTGGAATTCGTTAATGACTACATCATCAGGCACTCGCGCAAGCAAGTCGCCTTCGCGATGCGTTAGATACAAATGCGGAGCGAACTTAGTTCGATCTAGGTGTTCCAGTAACAGCAATGTTTGTTGCTCGCTACCACCGCCGCGCATCGAACTGATCATGAACAGAACTCGAATCGTCAAGGCAGTTTCACCTCGACCCAGACCATACGATGATCAGTTGCAGTGATCAGTTCGTAATCGGGATCTGTTTTGGCAGGCCAAAATACAGCACTGCTGTTGACGACGAAATTACTGCTGGGCAACACATAGTCGATTCGCATTTCGCGACGCGGACCAAAGCTAGCCGTTGCAAGGCTGCCCGTATCTCCCGTGCGAACCGGTTTTGAATCATGCACACGCGGGTGCCCAATTAATTTCGTAATAGCCGCTCGTTTTGAATCACCGCGATCAGGGTCAGTATTCAAGTCGCCAACGATAACAAACAGAGCGTTCTGATCTAAACCACCACCAAGTCCTTGATCATCGACTAACCATTTTGAACTGGTTTGACCGACGCTAGACTCGCTGATGTAGTGATTCCAAAACTGAACTTCATCATGATTGCGATTGCCGTTGCGATCTTCGGGCCCATCAAAAACCGGTGGCGTTGGATGACTGGCCAATAAGTGAATGGTTTGACCACCTAGATCAATGGGAACATCGACATGATTCTTACTGGACAAACGCAGTGATTTCCAAACATCATCGGGATAATGCGGTTCACCTGTCTTGGGATTGATCGGCTTCTTTGCGTCAGGAAGGTCACGCCAAAGAAACTTCTGGAAGGTTCGTATTCTATTCTCGTCAATGGCAAAGCGGCTCAGCACGGCGAACGAGTACTGTCCTGGGTAAACACCAAACCCCCAAGCGTCGGCTGGACCACCGATTCTTCCATTTCCATCCAAGTCCATCTTGGAACTGACGCCGGTGTTGCTCGGTGCTGCGTAGATAAACGGATAGTCGATCGGATCGAGGCCACGTTGAGACTTCGCCAGGAAATGTTCCGCAAAGCGTTCGACCGTCTCGCCTTCGTCGTCGTAATCAATTTCGTTGAGAAGCAAAATATCAGGGCGAACCGTTTGAACCACCGCTGCAACATTGGCGGCTTTCCGATCAATCCCATCTGCCAATCGTTCACGAACCAATCCGGCGGCTTTTCCATAAAGCGACACGTTATACGTGGCGATTCGAATCGTTTCTTGACCGCTTTTCATAGGGTCACTCGCATCTACCTGGCTGTGGACGATCAAAAAAAGAAAGATAGCGAACATCGATCGAGAGAACATGACAGGTCACATCTTGCCGTTGTAAGTTTTTGAAGTCGCAAGTCGCTGTAGTATAGGCTTTAGCCGATCGGCACTGGCCTGTACGTTAATCCAACCGTTACGTTAACCCAACTGCACCTTAGTTCCAATCGACCAAGGTCATGCTACGGAACCGATCGGTTTTTCAATTTGGGGTGATGTCAGTAGAAAGCGATCGCCGCGGAGGCGTTCGGTTTCCCTGCAATCGCCGAAGCTCTGCGCGAGCTTCGCTACGGCGATAAGGTCTGCAGTTTGAAAAACTGATTTGCCCTGGGTCTTGCGCAGGCCCATCGGCTGGTCACAAGTAGTCTAGCTGATTCCGTTTTCCTTTGTTCCCAAACGCTTATCGATGCTGCCCGTCGAAGAAATTGAACAAACCAAACTGAACCAAGTGCTCGGTGCAACGCCGACGAGCAATAACAGCACCCGTTTCTGCGTTTGGTCGCCCAGGTCTCGCCAAGTCCAGTTGCAACTTGTCGGTCAGGATAACCCGATCGCGATGGAGAAATCCGCAGGCGGGTATCACCAAACGACGGTAGACGGAATCGGTCCGGGCGACCGTTACTATTATCGGTTTGATGAATTGCCCCCCCGGCCCGATCCAGCATCTCGCTATCAGCCCGAAGGAGTACACGGCCCCAGCGAAGTCGTGTCACGAGATTTTGCTTGGACCGATCAGGAATGGTCCGGCATCAGGCGTGAAGATTGGGTGATCTACGAACTACATATCGGAACATTCACCGACCAAGGAACGTTCGTCGCAGCCATCGACCGACTAGATGAATTAATCGATCTTGGAATCACCGCAATCGAATTGATGCCGGTCGCCGACGCGCCCGGCAAATGGAATTGGGGTTATGACGGAGTCAATCTGTTCGCTCCCAATCGCAACTACGGCGATCCCGATGACTTGCGCCGCCTAGTCGATGCTGCTCACGCAAAAGGCTTGGCAGTTTTCCTAGACGTGGTCTACAACCACTTGGGACCAGAGGGCAATTATCTGGGCGAGATTGGTCCCTATCTTTCTCGGAGTCATCGAACCCCGTGGGGAGCTGGCCCAAACTTTGACGGTGCAAGAGACAGCAAAGAGCTACGTCGATTCTTTATCGCAAACGCTATCGCCTGGTTTGATGAGTACCACATGGATGCACTTCGCGTTGACGCAGTCCATTGCATGGTCGATCACAGCGAAAAGCACTTCGTTGTCGAAATGGCCGAGGCCATCAAAAGCTATCGCAACGAAACCGGACAGCCAGCGATGTTGATTGCCGAATCGAACATCTACAACGCTGCGATGACAACAGCGACCGATCAGGGTGGATGTGGGTTCGATGCTCAGTGGAGCGATTGTTTTCTGCACTCGGTTTTTTCTACCCTTCGCCCTGGTGAGCAATTGACGGACCGCGAATACCGATCTGCCAAAGACTTAGATCAAGTGCTGCGAACTGGATACATCTTTAGCGGTGACTTTGGTGCCAAGCCATTTCGTCAATCGCCGTCTGATCGTGTAGATACGTCATCGCTCATCTATTCGATCCAAAATCATGACTTCATCGGCAATCACCCGCTGGGCATGCGGCTTCATCAACTAGCGTCACCGGCCGTCCAGCGCGCCGCCGCAGCAATGTTAATTTTGTCTCCGGCAATCCCAATGTTGTTCATGGGGGAAGAGTTCGCCTGCGATCAACCGTTTCAATTCTTCGTCGATTTCAGCGATTCGTCGCTGCGCCGGTCCGTCGTCAAAGGCCGCCGTCGCGAATATCCGCAACACGATTGGTCCGAAGGTTCATCACCCGTCAAACCCGCGGCGTTCCACCATTCCAAAATTGGAAACCGCAGCGATGGCGACGCGGAGATGGTCAGTTGGTATCGAAACCTGATCAGCTTACGTAAACAGTGGATCGAAAGCGGATTGCTATGCAATGAAAACCTGCAAATCGATTCAAATCCCAACCAAGGCGTTTTTGTCATGCGATATCGCGACAACCGCCAAAACGCCGCCGTCGTCATCCGCCTGAACCCAGTCCATTGGAATGCCGCGTCGATTCAGTTACCAGTCACTGGGCAACCGATCTTAGATTCCAACAAGAACGTTGGGAATCAAAAACTTCAAGCCAATCACGCGATGGTGATCATCGCGTGATCTGGGCCTAACAAAATGCAGCCATTGCGAATGGTCTAAACCCCAGCGAATTTCCTTTGCACCGGCGAGACATTGACTTCCATCCTTTGGTGAATGAACCCACGCGTCGGAAGTTAAAAATAGGAGATTGCATTTCTAGCTCGCAAACACGGCGTGCGACTACGGTACGCTTCGATGCAGTTGAGCGCAACAAAAAACGCTCGGCTTTCCCCCCGAAAAGCCGAGCGTTTACGCTCCTAGTTTCTCTCTGATCAGATTCGTCTGCTGGGCATGACTTCCACACCGGCTCCCAATGCCCTAGCAAACGTTCAACGACAGTCTTAAGTCGTTTCAGTTACTGATCGAGAGGAAGCTAGAAAACGTCGTTTCGACAGCGGTGCATCAAGCTCACCGAAGTCAAACTCCGTAGCCGTTGCTGCTGGATCCAAAACAAGATTGGTGAAGACATCGTCCCCTACATTAGCGGTTGCCCCGATTCCGGCGTCTTCTTGACCATCACGGAAACCTGCTGGTTGGGTCTGAGTTAGACTGTAAGTCCCTGCGGCCAATTGGGCAAACAGGTAATCACCCGCAGCATTGGTGGTCGCAGTTAGATCAACGTTGTTGCCGATCGAATCGGTACCCGTCAATGTTAGGATGACGCCTTCGATGCCAGCTTCGCCAGCGTCTTGGACGCCGTTGTTGTTAGCGTCCACATAGACCGTCCCGGCAAGCGATCCTGTAACCGGATCGATGGTGGTTGCGGCGGTGGCGGAATTGTTACCTGCGTTTGTTTCCTGAGTCGTCGTTGAAACCGTCGCCGTGTTGGTCTGAATACCAATTGCACCAGCGTTGACTGTCGCTTGAACCGTGAAGCTGAAACTTCCCTGGTCTGCAAGATCCCCGCCATTGACGGTCACGACTTGTCCGGTCGCGGTCAGTGCTCCGTTTGGCCCCGTACCGCTAACGAACGTAACCCCAGCGGGCAATGTGTCGGTCACGGTCACCGCACTTGCGGGCGATGGGCCGTTGTTGGTGACGTTGATCGTGTAGGTCAAGGTCTGACCAGCTTGCGCGGTTGTGGCAGAGACTGTTTTTTCAATCGTGACGTCGGTCTGCGGCGTGACCACGATATCCGCGTCATCCGAGTTATTTGTCACGTCATCTTCGCCAGCCGCTGATAGATCGGGAACACTTGCGGTGTTGGTGATCGTGCCAGACGCGGTCGCATCAACCGTGAAGGTCAGCGTCGCGTTGACCGATTCGTTATTGTCCAGCGTGATGCCTGGGAAGGAAACCGTGTTACCAGTCAGCACACCAGCGTTGCCTTCAAGCGTCCCACTAACGAAGGTCAATCCCGTGGGCACAACATCGGAAAGAACAACTCCCGTTGCCGTGCTTGGACCTTCGTTGGTCAAGCCGACGGTGTAAGTCACCGTTCCGCCGATGATCGGTGCCGCATTGTCAACGGTTTTGTTGACAACCACATCAAAAACGGGTGTCAGTGTCGTCGTCGCGGTGTCATCGTTATTCGTCGTATCAAGCTCGTCACCGGTCGATGTGACCGATGCTGGGTTTACAATTGTTCCAGTTGCAGCTTCGGGAATATCAACCGTGATCGTGAATGTGCGAGTCTCGCCAATTGGCAACGCATCGAAGTTGACAGTGGCTGTGTTGGTAGCCGAATCAAAGTTCTGGCTATCCGCTGTCGCCGCACTGATGACCGCACCGATCGCGTTGGCAGGCAAGACATCGGTGACAACAACGTCAACCGCGTCGCTGACGCTGTCGGTGTCGTGCGACACGGTGAAGGTGTAAACCAATTGGTCCTGACCGGGTACGGCCGTCACTAGGTCAACGGTCTTTTCCAAGATCAAGTCGATGGAACGTCCGACGGTGACGTCTTCGTTATCGCTATTGTTCGTGTTGTCGGTGTCGGTATCCGTTGTTGAAACGGTTGCAACGTTAGGAATGGTACCCGTTGCTGAACTGGAAAGCGTCACGTCAAAGGTGAACGTTCTGGTTTCTTGTGCATCAAGAGTGCCAACATCAAACGTCAATTGCTGGCCGGTCTGGCTGACCGTGATGCCGGTTGTCCCAGCATTCAAGCTACCGTTGACGAACGTTAGATTAGCATCCAGCGTATCAATCACCGAAACGCCGCGTGCTTCACCGGGACCGTTGTTGGTGACGATCAACTCGTACGTTAAGTCTGCCCCGGCGATGGGAGTGCCTTGCACATTCTTCGTGATCGCCACGTCGACTTGACGCAAAATGGTGGTGTCTTCGTCGGTCGTGTTATTCGTCAGATCAGGATCAGTGTTTGGATCGGCGGACACTGACGCAGTGTTATTAAGCGGACTGGTTGCATCGGTCGCAACATCAACGACCACCGTCACCACGGCGGTCGCACCGTTGGCAAGCGTGCCAATCGTTCCAAGGATATCACCGGTTGCACCATCGACAGTGACCAAGTTAGCAGCTCCGCCAACATCGCCGCTGACAAAGGTAACCCCGGCTGGCAGCATGTCACGAACGACAACGCCCGTGGCGTCGTCGGGTCCATCGTTAACCACCGTGATTTGGTAAGTAATTTGTTCACCAGCGTTGACCGGGTCGGTCACGTCGGTTTTGCTAATCCGCAGGTCGGTCGTGATGATGTCTAGTAGAGCATCATCAGAGTTATTGGTCGCATCCGTTTCAACCTGATCTTCGGTCGCTACCGTCGCCGTATTGGTCAGATCAGCAGTCTGGTTAGCACCAATCGTGGTCGTCAACGTGAACGTTTCTGCGACGCCCACCACGACTGTACCCAGGTCGATGGTGGTGGTGTTCCCCGTGGTGCTTTGCGTGAACGTGCCCGAGGTGTTGCTGATGCCCGTAAAGGTCAATCCAGCTGGGAATGCGTCAACGACTTCGACGTTGGTGGCATCAAGTGGCCCCAAGTTTTCCACGACGATGTCGAAGACAGCGGTTCCGCCGGCAAATGAATCCGACGCGGCTTCGTTAAGCGTCTTGGTAATTCGAAGATCGATTTGCGGGAAGAATCCAAAGTCCAACGTTGTATTGGTATTGGGATCCGTGTCGTCATCATCAGTCGGTTCTAAATTGGATTCCAAGGTGATTGTTCCGCTAATCACGTCGCCTCCGGCAGTTACACTACCGCTGTCATCACCGTCGGTGTTGTCATCTGGATCGGGAGCAGGATCATTTCCGGTGCTGTTGGCGAAACCGAACAGCGTTGCACCGTTGGCAAAGTTGCTAGCCGGAATCACGGTTGCGTAGTTGCCGGGAACCAAATTGCCAAACGTGTACGCTCCGTTGGGCCCGGTGGTGGTGGATGCGATCGGGGTGTCGTTGGCAGGATCAACGACATCATTGGCTCCCGCTAAAAGGTATAAGTCAACGGTGACTGCGGTTTGACCTGACTCGCTACCTTGACGCATGCCGTCATTCTGGAATCCGGGTGCGTTATCGATGAAGACTTCGCCACCAAGCGACAGAGTTTGGATGTTCGCTAGATTGGTGGTCACAATTTCTGGTGTAATTGCCTCCACGATGTTGACGAAGACATCATTGTTAGCCGACAGTCCCAGCGAGGCTTCGATCGAACCGACATTATTGAAATCAGCACCATTGGAGAAAGTGCTGAACCGGACGAAGGTCTCGATGAAGTTAGCCGCGTCTTGTGGAACCGGAATGTTGGCGGTCGAGCTACCGCCGTTCATATCGCGGACCGTGATGACCAAGGTGTCACCAGCGGTTTCAGCGCGGGTTCGCACGATCAAACCGGCGTCGGGGTCCAAGGCTTCGGTTGCGGCTCCGCCGCCAAGCGAAACACCGCCAAGACCGTCAGCGTCTAAGGCGATCGAGTTGTCGGCTCCGTCGTATTGAATTAGCGCGGTTCCAACACCATCACCGAGGGAGCCAATCGAAACGCTTCCAGCTGCGCTATCAACGAAAAGAGTGACCTGGCCCGTCGCCGCTGAGTTGCTAGATTGGACGTCGCGTCCACCGCCAACGACATTCGCTAAACCCGTGGCCGAGTCATCGACGGTGTTACCAGCAGTCGCAGTCACGTTCTGCGTTCCGTCGGTGTAGTCGTCGATCAATTCAGTTCGAACACCACTGTCGTTGACCACGCTTACCAACGTTTCCGTTGGCGTTTGCAGTTGAGGAACCGTCGCTTGTTGAACGAAGTAGTCACCTGGCGAAAGTCGATCGAAGCGGTAACTCCCATCAAGACCACTGACGAGGGTGCCAACGAGTTGATCGTTAGCATCAAAGATCATGTCGTTGTTAGTGTCTTCAAACAACTGAATTTGGACGCCCGTCGCACCCGCAGTTCCAGGAGCCACCAAGTCGCCGTTGGCATCCACCAACACAGGCGGGTCAGAAACGTC
The DNA here is from genome assembly GCA_964449225.1 of uncultured Rhodopirellula sp. Lineage (GTDB taxonomy): Bacteria > Planctomycetota > Planctomycetia > Pirellulales > Pirellulaceae > Rubripirellula. Next base: position 17,547 of record CAYVAN010000004.1, on the reverse strand, counting down.
GAAACCATCGTTGCCCTGATCGACAAACGTGGTACCGGCGATCACACCGAGGTCCGAAGCCATCAATTCGCGTTTTTCCATCGACTCCATCCGCAGAGCACGCTTTTTGGCGGTGCGAGTAGAACGCTTGGTGGATCGTTTGAATCGGCTGAATAGTTGGTGCAACATCGTAGCTGTCCCGTGACGGGGTGTTCTTTTTTAGTGGGGGTGCCAATTAGCCGAGCACGCGAGCTCGTGAAACTGACGTTGTGCGGTTCGATAAAATCGGATTCAACGCACTTATTAGAGTCATCGGCCATTCAGACCAGTCGTCTTGATGGTTACCAGCGATACTCGCCGCCAAAACTAAGTCCTTGGACCCAGTAGTCGGTCGTATCGAATTCAAATCCAGGCCGAGCCGCACCTGCGATCGGTGGGACTTGCGGTGGAATCAAGTTCGGGTTGACGTCGCGGTCGATGTGGTCGCCCGGGCGAACCACGTTGGACCAGTAGATAAAGGTGTATCCAATCGTTGCACGCAGATGGTCAGTCAGCTGGTATCCCAAGGTGGCACCAAGCTCTGGAACGACGGCAAACTCGTTTCGTTCAAAGACACCAATGTTGCCAGGATTCTGAGTCAGTAATCCGCCCTGGAATGTTTCCACGTTTGGGGTAGCCGATGGGTCAGTGATCTCGGTGCTGCCATTGACGCGGACCGTTTGCTTATTGTTTCCGATCGCCAAGCGAAGGCTGGTATCAAGTGTCCAGAATCCGCGAGTTCGTCGATTCAACCAGCCAATGTCAAAGCCGTTGAATTGGTTACGTGTCTCGAATCGATCCATGATGTCGAACGATCCTGGGTTTCCAGTGTCGTTGCTGACCAAGTCTTCTTGAATCGTGATGCTCTCTGTTAACTGCAACCCGCGATATCCAAAGATGGCTTCGGTGCGGCTGCAAAAGTGACCCGCACATCCGCAGAACAGTCCGCTGGTGCATCCTTCGCAGCAATTGCGAAGGTGTCGCAGGTGGACGCCCGCGCCGGACAATCGGCTCGTCGCGGTCGCGGTCACGTTTCCAGTCACGATGCCGGGGAAGGCAACAAGCTGCGCGTCTTCTTGATTTGTTTCGGTGTTAAAGAAGGGACGCGATAAAGTCGGGTCGCCGGTGCTGGTTTGTGAAAAGCCTTCGCTTTCGCTGCCGATGCTGAAGTACTCTGCCCCTAGACCCCAAGTGTGGCACTTGTCCAACCAGACACCGAATCGTAATCGGCCGCCGTCAAAGTTATCGGTCAGAACGTCGTCGCCGCCAAACAGGGTTCGCGTGGTGGCTTGACCGAGCACGCCTGATTGAGTCGCTGGAACGTTCGGGCCTACACTGCTGGTGACCAACGGCGGCAGATCCATTCCGTCCTGCCACCAAAGTAAGTATTCAAAATTGACCCATCCGTCCTGTGGAACGCATAGGGTCAGGCATGGCCGCCAAGCATTGGGACTGGCCAATTCACCGCACATGCTGCATCCCGATGACCCGCATCCGCCGCACGAGATTGAATCACAACCGCTATCGCAGCCTCCATCACAGCTGAGTCCGTCACAGCCGCATTGGCCAGCAGGAAGTCCATCACAAGAGCCATCGCTGTAGACAACATCGCTGTCGTAGCTGGGCATGCCGTTGATGGGCGTTCCGCTACCGTATCCGGTCGGGATTTGACCGTCTAAATGACCAGGGTGGACTGGCGGATCGATGATCGAATCCGACGGTGGCAAAGGTGCGCTGTTGGCAGCAACCTGCCGAACGCGCTGTTGGTTGGTTCGCCGATTGTTAGCTTGGCGTTTACGGCTTCGATTGTCATCTTCGAAGCCGACCAGTTTCACGGTCGTTTCCTCTAGCTGTGGTTCGCTATCGGTGTTTTCGTGATTTTCGCGGCGACTGGGTTGCCAGCTAGCTCGAGCGACTCGTTCAGTTGACCGCACGTTGCGGCTGGCGTTGCGATCGGCAGATTTGGCCCCGCGACGAGACGAAGCACCGTACTGTGGATCAGCCGCCGAAGTGGATGCGGTGAATAACACCGCAACGGCAAGGAAAATGTGAGTTTGACAACGGAAGGTAAGCACTGGCTTCACCCGTGAAAAAGCTGGGAAGTGAACGAAGTGAATTCGTCGCACATGTGGGGGGTAACGCGAACCAGCGATCAAAATCGATTGTGCTTCGGCAACGACCGACCGGTTCATCAGTGGTATCGACCAGCAATGTTGCAAACATCGAATGAAATCCCGAAAAATCAGAAAAATCGTCAGGACTGCCGTAATCGCTATAAATTAACAGTCCGTAACGCACAGACTTTCAACCGAATGGCGCGGGCATCGTTGCGATGTAGGGACATTTGCGTTTGAAAAGCGCGAGCGACATAAATTAGCCCGACGCCGTTAAACTGTCTGACATGTTTCACAACGCTATCGTCATCCTGATCATCGCCGGACCGCTTGGATTGTTTGCAGCGTTGGTGATGGTTGGATGCAGGGTGTTTCAATCAGATCTCGCCCGTGCCGGTTGGATTGGACTCGCCTTGGTACCGACCTTATTGACCAAGGCTTCGGAACTATGGCTGTTATTTTGGTTAACAGCTTCGCTCTGCTACCTACTTTGGTTTCTACAAGCAGTTAGAAAACGCTCTCAATACCAACCGTCAATCCAAACGTTGCTAGCTGCAACATTCATGGCTGCAATCGCAGGTTTGATTATTGGACAGATTGAACTGCGTTCCAGGCAAGAAATTGTTAACTTGCTAATGACCTCAGTCGCTTTTGCTACCTGGGCTTCAATGGCAGGAGTGATCGCTGACGCAAAGCCCCAATGGAAATCATGGTCAAGAAAAAAAACGGTGAGAACCTTTAGCATCGTAACCTTGATCGGAGCGTCGATCGCATTAGTGCTTGCCTGGCAAGATCAGTTTGCGAGCAACCTTCATTCGATGGGTAGCTGGCCGCCGCCAGCTCCTAACGCTGCTTTGCCTTTCCTCTTTGCTTCGCGAGCCTTATTGGACGTACGCTGGTTCGCGATCTGGATCTTGGTCACTGCGATCAGCTATGCGTGCAGTTGCATCGCGACAAGGTGGAATTTAAATGATGAGCAATCCGCGCTAAAACAACCTACGAACGTCAAACGGTGGTGGCGATGGTGGTCATGTCGTTTCCAGGAAATGCTAATTGCATGGGTGACAATCGCAAGCGTCGCCTTGTTCTGGATTTTGATACGCCCTAGTGGTTTGAATCTTCCTGATCCCGATGCTACCAACGTCCATAAGAACATGATTCACATTGCTCGAACAATGGAAGCTGAACTGATTGACGTCTCCATGTTAGACGCGAAACTCGCAATAGACCGTAAGCGATTCAATACAAAGGCATTCCTCCCCTGGCGAGAGAAAATAAAGGAGGTTAGCGAACTGCATTCCATGCGAATCCCGATCACTGGTAAAGAATCAGACATTGATATGGTTCGTGCCCAGCGTCAGAGAAATCTTGCCAGAACCATTGCATTTGCAGCAGAGTGCCAATTTGCTAACGACCAAATCGCGGAGGCAGTCGAAACAATAGCAACCGGATTGCTGTGGTCATCGGAATGTCGTCGCGGAGGCCTCGTTATCGACGATGTAATTGGAATGGCTTGCACTGGTTCGTTTGCCTACGTAGTGTGGAATCATCGCGAACAGTTGACGCAGGAACAACGCAATTCACTGATTGGCTGCATCATCGATGGACTGGCCGCCCGAGAAGGCGTGACGTCGATACAACAACGCGACAATGCGTGGATACGCTCCGCATTGGGTTGGTTCGGACGCTTGCAACAGATTGCTGCTGAGTACGAAACAGATGCCCAATCATTTTTCGCCACTTTGTCGGATGCAAGAAAACGCGAAACTGCCACGCTGCGACTCACGATAAACGAACTGATGTTGAGCAGTTACCACCACGAATATAAGAAGTACCCAGATTCACTCGATCAACTTGTTTGGCCTGAACAAGCGACTGCTCTGCGGGACGATTTTCATCAAGATCCTTTTCAACGAGGCGATCCATTCGTTTATCGAAAACTAACCTCGTCCTACACTCTTTACAGCGTCGGTCCTGATGGCGAGGACCAGCAAGGCCAAAATGCCATGTGGGATACGAATTCAACCAAGCCATCGGATGACATCCAATTGAAAACCATCTACGCAGAGTGGTAAACGGTCGTAACCTGATATAAAAGGTTTGCAAAAACCGCAGCCGAGTTCAGGCATCCGCATTGAACCGCCGAAACGAAGCTCTGTTCGTTTACGTTGCTCCGGTTAAAGCGCGGAGAATGATCGGTCATTCGCTTCACAGCAAACAAGCTATGCTCCGAAACCAGATTCAAACCCACGATTCCAATGTTCGGATCTGCTGTCGCGGTTTCGCCGCTCTACTAATTGAAATTTGTCGTGGGTTTTACCAGAAACTCGATCGCGTGCATCAGCATGTCGTCAGCGACGGTTTCTGCTTCGCTGCGTGAAGTGATCTCAGGTCCAAAGAACTGAGACCAGTCCTTAATGACGCCATCACTTTGCAGCGATACATGAATCTGGTTCACTTGGTCACGGGGCGGCTGAGTTGGCAGAGCTGCTGTCAGCGACAGTCCAACGGGTATCGCATCTTGCAAGTCAGAAAACTGGCTTGCTCGATCCAGTGCTCGCGACGCCAATTGACGCGCCGTTTCAATCGACGCACTTGGCCCAGCTGTCTTGTTGCTCAAATAATTTTCCATCGATGCCCGAGAATAGGGAATCGCAATCTCGACAAAGTTTTTTGATGCGCCGCTCCGTCGCAAACAAGACGTTACCGATCCACTTCCGCCGCCACTGATGACCATTGCGATTTGCCAACGTCCAAGCATCAGCTGACGAAAGATGACTTCAGGATTCACTTGTTGGAACTTGCTTAAAAAGACTAGGCGATTGGTTCGTTTCATGGACAAAGTAAGTGCGTTCTCCCATAGGAACGCAGTGACACATCAAGAGTTTTCCACAACTTTGGGGTGGCGTGAGCACTCGTACGAACAACTACTGGCAAACGATGGGAAGGCTCTCGCTGTGGGCGTCGAATTCTGGTGCGTACATGCACTGAACGTTGGCAAAACCAGTTTGGTATTCGCCACGCAATTGCACACGCGTGGAATACTCGAACACGTAGTTTCCCTTGGGCAAGTAATCGATAAAGAAATGGCTGGCCGTATCACGTGTTGATTCATAGTACCGAAGCCCGTCTTGTCGTTTGTATCGCGACAAGACGTTGACCGGTTCGGTTCCGCTGCCACGATGATCTTTTAGGTGAACGAATTCCATGTCGCGATCGGTTCGCAGCACGATTCGCACGACCAATTCATCACCAACCTCCACTGGCCCATCCACTCGAACGAGCTTAGGCCCGTCCTTCGTGTTCTTTTTAACGTACAACTGCTTGGTCAGTTTTAAGGGTGTACCGTCGTGCGGCGTGACCTTGGATAAATCCTCCAAGTACTGCCAATGCACGCTGCCCCACGCGACACCGTCATCAACCTTGGTAACGGTGACGTCGCCCATTGCTGGCTTCACCGATTCGCCAACGAAACGTTGCTGATAAAAACCGGTTCCCGCTTCGACTTTCTCCGGTTCGATAGTCTCTCCACCAAGCGAAACTTCAACCAATGCGTCGGACGCCAACAGATCCGAACCACGCAGCAACAACGAATAAACCGCGTCGGCCGTTGACTTGGTCGTCGACCATGCCTGAGTCTGTTTTTGTTTCAGCAACCAAACTTTGCAGCCTTCGACCGCCTGCTGATCACCGACCACTTCATCAAACGCCTCGATCATCATCGCCTGTGTTTCGATGGGAGCACGATACCACCACCATGACATCTCTGACTCTTTCCAGAACATCCCCAGTTCTTCATCGGTGACGCTGCGTTCTTTCATTGAGGCCATGATCGCCTCGGCTTTGGCCTGTTTGCCGAACCGTTTCAGTGCGACTGCCAGCTGAGCCTGTGACTGACGAACATTCAAATCTAACCAATGCGTTTCCGCTTGATCCAACCAATACTGGAACGCTTCTCGGTTTTCATCGGCCACGGGATTGTCCGTGGCGAAGAAACTGCGACCGTACAAGTACAACGCAATCGTGCTGCTTAGATGATTGCTGTCTCGATTGGCTGGCTTTATTTTGCGATACATTTCATTGGCCCACGCGTCCAAGAATCTCAGTGCCTTGATCGCTGGGGTGACGTCGGCATCGGCCCCCAAATGTCGAAGCCGCCCAAAGCCGGTGGTAATGTAAAGCGTCAAATAAGCATTGCTGGGTCCGCCGTCGAACCACGGCCATGAACCATCACTCGATTGCATTTGCGACAGCTTGATAAATGCTCGCTGCATTTCGGTATCGAGTCGATTTTGCTCAAACAGAATCCCGACATCACGTCTTGCCTGACTTTCAGCTTTGGCCTGAACCAACCAAGGTGACTCTTGAATCATGACCGATTTTAGATCTTCATTTTTCTCCAGTGGACTATCCAGCGCCGGGGTCGCACGCCACTGCTGAAACACTTTTTCGATTTTTGGATCGCTGGTGGCGATGTGACGCGCCAACGCGTTGGCGTAAAACCGATTGAATGTTTGCTCACTGCATTGGTGCGGATACTCCATTAGGTACGGCAGCGCCATTACGGCGTACCATGACGGGTTCGACACCATTTGCACCGTCAAGGATTGATGATCAATCGAATCAGAATCGATGGATGCAAGCATTTTTTCAAACTGAAAATCCTTGTTCTGCTTACCACGAATCGGCAGCGGCAAAGATTCGGTCACCATCACTCGCCTGGACAAAACCGGCAAGAATCCTTCTTCGCCATCGGACAGCTTGCCCGTGGAACCCACCGCCTTGTACGTCAAGAAACCCAAACCATCGGCAACACTGATACGCCACGATAGTGAATCCGATTCACCAGCCGGAATCGAAAAAGGCAAGTCGGTTTGGGTATTTTCCAATTCGCCATCGACCGATTCACCAGTGCGGGCGTCCGCGAACGTCAACCGCACCAATCCGGTTTGAATTGTCGGTGATTGATTACTGACCTTGACCGTAAACTCGATTTCGTCGCCCTCGCGAACAAACCGAGGCGGATTGGGTTGAACCATCAAGTCCTTGGCCGTCACGGAGGTTCCGGTGATGGTCCCGCTTCTTAGCTGATTGTCATGGGCGAGCCCAATAAAGTTCCACTGCGTCAGTGCTTCGGGCATCGTAAACGAAATGCGGACGATTCCATCTTTGTCGGAAACCATTTGCGGGAAGAAAAACGCGGTTTCATTGAGGTTCTGACGGGCCGACACGTTGTCCAAATCAACTTCGATTTTTGGCTGACCGCCACCCGGCTTATCGCCTTCTCCCGATCCGGCGGCTTCGTTGGTCATCATGGACTCCGACTCCATTGCAAAGTCCTCTGAAAAGGCACCTTTGGACTGCGGTGCACCGGACATGCCCATGGTGGCGGCTGCCATCGGCATCACACCGTTGCGACGCATCCGTGACCTGCCATACCACCAAACATTTCGAGTCAGTTCGGCCGGGAAGTGCCAATACGTCAGCGTTTCTTTTTGACGGTCGCGGCGTCGATAGCTACGTAACACTTGCAAGGTCTGCAATTGATTCTCAAATGTCGAGTAGACATTGTTGGAATTTCGCCGAAACAGATTACTGAGGTTTCCAAAGGAATGTGGCATAAACGCATCAAGCGACGCGTCGTAAAGTGTTGCCACCATTTCTGCAATCGCAGCACTTGCTTCATCGTCGGTGGAATCATCGCCGCTGGACTGAATGATTGCTGTCCAGGTTTCTTTCGCACCTGGTTGCAACTTGGACACAAACCGTTCCCACTTGATGTCAAGCTTTTTGTTGGTCCATGGAACCTCAATCAAGTGTGATCGTTGATAGATACGATTCTCTCGGACCATCGTCGTCCGCAGAGTCACACCACCTCGCATCGACTCGTCAATCGGAACTTCAATGACACCTTGCGTCTGACTTCCATCAGTCCAGAACGCCTGCAACACTTCGTCGCGATGGACAACTTCGACGTAAACCCGAACGTTGTCATAGCCGCTGCCCCAGATCGCGCGAAAGGTCTCCCCAGGCGAAGTGCTGCCCGTCGCATGAGCCAGAACAAAGGGAACCTTGATGCCGAACTTCTTTTCGTCGGCATCAATCACTTGGATCTGAGCGTAAGCAGTTGCCTGGTTTCCGTTGCCGTCGTCAGCATCCAGCACCCCCCGATACAAACCAGCATCCAATTCGGCGACAACCGATGCCTTGCCCGCAGCGGTGGTTTCGTAAGGCAACTCTGCGACCATTTCACCAAGTTCCCATGAACTCGGATTCGCAGGGTCAGGCTTGGCGGGCTGTGACACCGCCGCTGGATGTTGGAAGTGACGGCCAGCAATAGGCGAACGCACAACCCAATCCGGTTGCTTTAGCCGATAAACCTTCACACTTCCGGTCGCTTTCGAACCGCCACCGAATAGCCCATCCACGCTGACCATCAGTGACACGGGGTCATCGGTGGTAAGGAACTGGTCAACGGACAGCGTTGCGGCAATGGCTGAATAACGCAGGTCCAAACTCGTTTCATCACTACGAGTCTCTCCGGTCGTGTCGGTCACATCGGCGTAAATGCGGTACGTAAATGTTGGCTCGGATTCTTTGCTGACGGATTCATCGGGCCTAGCCTTGAAACCGATATCGAATTGCCCCAGTGAGTCCGTCGTGGTGTTGCCAATTGCGATTTCTTGATCCGGACTGGGCGCAACGGGCATCCACCAACATCGCCAATACCACCACGGCGCGTAGCGCACCGATCGCACCACACGATAAGAAACTTTGGCACCATCAATGGGTACTCCGGTGTACGCCGTCGCTTTCCCGTTAACGGTCACCTGGTCACCCAGCTTAACCGGATCACTGGGCGACTCGATCTCGACTCGGAACTTAGGACGTTTGTACTCTTCGACACGAATCAAAGTGCTACCACGCGGGCCGGAATCAATCCTCAGACTCATTTGGCCCATCAAGCGATCTTTGGGAGCCGTCACGCTGGCTGAGAAACTGCCGTAATCATTGGTACGAACACTTCGCTTCTCGATTTCCTGGCCGTTGGAATCGGTAAAGACAACCGTCAACTTCTTTCCGGGTAAGGTGCGATAGTCATTAGCGTCCGTATCGGACCAATAGCAAATTCCCTTGAACTGGATCGTTTGTCCCGGCCGGTAGATCGCCCGGTCGGTAAAAAACAAAGTGCGAGAATGGTTATGAGCCGAGCGGTTAGGTCGTTGTCCCTGGTAGTACGGGTTGGCAGTCCCAAGTGAATCCTTGCCTCGCTTGACCAAAAGCCTAAGTTGGTGCAAAGCACTCTTTGGCGGGCTAAAAAATCCCCGAACATCGGTCGCGAGCGATTCGCTTCGCTGAAAGAACCCTTGGTTTTGACGCCGCCACACTTCGACCTTTGCACCACGAATGGGTTGACCAGAATTAGCATCCACCACGACGCCATCGATTTGGCTGCCGTCGGAATGGCGACGCATGACCAGGGCAAGGTCGCTGCGCCAAACTTCCGTGATGGAAATGTTATTAGTTTGCGTGCGAAAATCCTCTTGTTCACTCGCGAGCAACAAATAAGAACCCAGCGGAAGTTCAGCGATTGCTTCAACGGGGATTTCTGTTTGCTCAGTTCGTTGTTGGTAGTCGTCTGTTGGCGGCAAATCGACCGACCAAGCTCGTATGGGGGTTTGTTTCAGTAACTCATTGACTTCGTTTTGATTGAACTGGGTTGGCTGATACTTTCGCGACTTCAAAAAGTTGACGTAGTCCAACGAGATCAATCGAAAGTGAATTTTTTCGATGTTTTTGTAGGAAACATCAATCGAAGGCATCGGCTTGGTCCAAACACGTTCGGTATGAACGCCAACGGACACTTGCTCGATCGTTTCGATCAGGTTGTGGCAACGTCGCCCACCGACACTGTCGGGAAATTGCGTTAACGCTTCGCTGGCAATTTGGTGAGCCGCAACAAGATCACCATTTTCAGAAAGCTGTTCCGCCAGCTGGTGCTTTGCTCGAGCACTGATCTGATGGTCAGCATTCCGTTTTGAAAACCGCTGGAGCGACGCTTTGTAGCGATCATCTTTTTCCTCTCCGACGGCTTTGTTAAATCCAAAACGAAGGCGTGCCAAATCCCAATCCAATCGCGCAGTCTTGTTAGCATCATCCTGATGGAACCGCAGTAGATCCTGGTACAAGGAAATCGCTTTTAGCGTGACTGATAATCCATTCGACTGGTCACTAGAGCTTGGTTCCCAGGTTAAGAACTGCTGCATTGAATCAAAAATGGGCGAATCGGCGGACAGAACGAACGCATCTTGCGACAACGAGCCTGCTTGTTCGCCAGCGGCGTAAAATTGGATCGCGGATTCAGCGACGACATCGTAGAGCGTGGGTCGATAATCATCGCCAACGGTGCCTTTTTCCAAGAACTCGTCATAGTCCGCAGCAGCGATTTGTTTTAGCTGTGGTGCTGCCGCCAAAGCGGCTTCAAAGTGTTTGTCGATTTCATCAAGAATGCGTTTCAAATCCCAAGTCGTAAAATCTTCGTCATCGGTGTCGGGTGAATCAACGACGGTGCGCCCGGCAAACCGCCAACGATTCTGTTGAAAGTAATGCCAATACCAATGAGCTAAGACCGCTTCCAAAACCGGCTTGATTTCGTCGGGTGCCTTCGCAATCTCGGACTCTAAACGCGTCACCCTTTCAGCCGGTTGGCTGCCTTGGATATTTGCCTCCAACACGACCCGAGTTGTGATCCCGCGGACAGCTTGATCGTAATTCTTATCGGCAAGCGCTTTTTCGATCAGCGGAGTCAGTTCCTTGACCGCGGTTTTGGGTAGACCTTTGTCCATCGCAGCACGAACCTTTTTCCAAGAAGAGTCAGTTGGAATTGGCGGACCGGCCGAATGCAAAGCGACCGTGCTAAGCATCGACAGCAGCAACAGAAAAACAGCCAACAACGGGTTCTTTTTAACAGCCATGCGTCACACTTGTTGGAAAGAATTTAGGAGGTGCGGGAGCAAGGTAGACGTTTAGCGAAGATGTTTGTTAGGCCCCATCTTGAAAACGCCAGGCATTTTTATTCAAAGACCCAACTCGCCATCGCAAAAGTGTAGCCGAGTTTGTCTCAAATTCGATTGCGTTTGCGTCGTAAACGCGATGAAACGGTAGATGCCGAGCGGGACGTTGGGACAACCTCCGCTAAAGAGTTGCGGGAATGTTATCGCTCTTTCACGGCTGCTTTGCGGATCGTTTCAAAATTTCCATTTCTACATCCGACTTTACACCCAATGGACGATCTGCGGTGATGTTGACGGATGCCGCTGGTGCGACTTGGATTGAAATTGCGGGAGAGACAGGCGTAAACGCGACTACGATTGCACCGATACAGCAGGTGCAGATTGCTGCAGACTTCAATACGTTCTGACCCGCCAAGCCAATCGGCCGCATGATTTTGTACAGTCGATGTTCGACGATGGGCAAACTGCTTAGACCACTGCCAAGTGGCCGCGCTTGCACTTCACTGCGATTGGTTTCAAACGGTTCGCATAGGAAATCCAATGTCTGCAAAATCGCTTCGGCGTAGACACGGCGTTGTTCGGGTTTCCCTGTTGTGGCGGCAGCATCACAGCACCGTTCTTCACAAGATTCGATCTGCCTACGAGCAATCCAAACCAATGGATGCCACCACAGGCAGACGATCGCGATCACCTCGATCCAGCGAACGATCTGATCGTGACGCGTCCAATGCGCCAATTCATGTTTCAACAACACCATTCGCGATTGACAATCCATTTGATTCCAAAGCGCCCTCGGAAACACAATGATCGGTCGGTCCGAGAGTCTAGAACTTCTCGAAAATCTAAATGAGTGATCGCTGTATAACATTGGCGAAACAAACGCGTCGACGAGCCAAACTTCGGGGAAGTTCTTTGGAAGCGAGGATTCAGCCAACCCCGTGCCGATCAATGTCGCTCGATTGTGCGAACCGTTAGCGCCCCATGGGCTGGCAACGCACTGATGCAGAACTTTGGTGGCGGAAAGATCAAACCGTCCGCGGTATTCAATCATCCGTCGCACCCGTGCTGCACTTCGACAGACCCTGACCAACATGATCAGGCTGCCCAGAATCCATCCAGCAAATAACACTGTGACCCAGTCGACACCCCAAATTTGCATTGCGGAATCCCGAAAACCTGCGGTTTGGAATTGGATCCCCGGAAGCGAACGCAAAGATGATGGTGCCCAAAAAGTTACGGGGAACGCAAAAATCGGAGGCAACAACAACCGGGTGAGCGTTAGTAGCCAAAGACGATGAGCAATCGCAGGTCGGTCACCATAGCCGCCAACGAAAATGGCAATGACCGAAATCAATGCAGCACCCAGGGTACAACCAATCAAAAGAGCAAATCCGAGCGAAGGCTTGCAACCAAACCACCAGACGGAAGCATCAACCGAACCTAGGAAAAGCAAAAAATCAGGCATCACCGCTGGTGGCATCATTTCATTGTCCACCTTTCTGATCGACCTGGTCGCTGTCTAAATCTTCCAGCATTGATTTCAACTTGGTGCGATCGCTTCGCGAGAGCCCCGACCGACGGACCAAGTGGGTCAAAAGCGGCCCCAGTGAACCTTCGCACAATTCATCAGCTGTGTTTTGCAAACGTCGTTGGATTAATTCAGATCGATCGATCGCAGCGCGAAATAACCTGGGCCAAACACTGGGATCACGCGCAACACATTGCTTATTTTCTAAACGGCCCAACAACTTCTGGACCGTGGCTGTCGACGATGCGTCAGCGTCGCCATACAGTTCTGTTGCGAGCGATTTGACACTGGTTGGGCCCGACGACCAAAGTTGTTCCAAGATCGCAAGTTCGGCATCGGTGACGTCTTGGGCCTTGCGGGCCATTGGCTGTGCATCCTTGGTAAAGGTTGAAGCAAGATGGATCTGATTTAGCGAAGAAGCAGTTCAAAAACTGGGGCATCCGCCGAAACCGGGACCGCCTACAATGGGAATCGTCCAGTAACTTGGAACTCACAAACATCATTGTGAGCTGACTTCATTGTGAACTGACTTCAATGTGAACTGACTTCATTGTGAACTGGGAGAGGTTGACATGCAATCGGCACGCGATTTCTCCCCTGACACGCTTTTCCTGCTTCCTGCGAGTTGAACTTGTCTTTTGAACCCTTCGCCGCCCAGTGCCCAACGTGCGGGAGTCGTTTGCGGGTGTCCAGCGAAGCATTACTGGGAACCATCGCGGCCTGCCCCAAATGCGGGTCGATGGTAAAAATCGAGAAGACTCAACAAGTAAAGCTGGGCAATATCCCGGTCGACAGCGAAGCGATCACAGAAGACGGAATTTCATCCGAGTTATCAGGCGTCAGCGACACCACCGCAGGGGAGTTCAAAACCGGCTTTGCAAATGCTCCGCCGATCCCTGATTTAGATGCTCCTGACGAAACCACACTCACCGGGCCTCCGCCGACCTGGCAAGACAGCGAACACTGGCAAAGCGATAAGACCAAACGCACGCGCCACATCGCCATGATTGCGACGATCGCGATTTCAACGCTTAGTGTCACGGTGCTTACGTTCGGATGGTTTATTCGAATGCAAAAAACTGCACCGGTTCCAATCGCTGGGGCGACGAATGTTCAAACGAATCCGCTAACTCAGCCAAAGCTCGAGGTCACACCGCCTGTTGCGGAAGACGAGGTCGACGCAACGAACGTAGAAACATCGCCGAAAGCAGATCCAATCGAACGGATGCCTGAACCGTCGGCCGTGCCCATGCTAGATACACCGGCGACGAATCCAACAGTCGACACTTCGCAAACGATCATTCCGTCGTCTTTGATCCCGACGTCGCCCATCAAGACTTTGGGCGAAGTTGAAGAATCGCCATCCGAACAAGACGCTCCCTCTATGAAGGAGTTGCCGATGGGATTGCAACAATTCATGCCAATGGTGCTGAACGAAGGCCCCGCTCAAAAAACTTCACTGGCAACGCCACCCACAATCAACCAAGTCGAAATCGATGCTGCGGCTGAAGAAGATTCCAACACGCTCGGCATCGAACCTCCTAAGCCGATCAATCTAAAGCGAGATCTCGGTTTTAAGGTTTACTTCAATAGCGAAGGCTATCCTCTGCCATCGCTACTATTACTGATCAGCGAAATGACGGGCGTGCCCATTCAAATGGATTGGACCTCGTTCGACATCGCTGGCGTCGATGTTGCAAAACCAATCGAGGTCGTCGGGAAACCTAAAACATGTCGACAGTGGCTCAATGCGATTGCCATGCAAGTGGATGCGGAGATTCGCGAAAGAGAATTTGTGATCGTGATGACGCTGACCGACCAAGCATTCGCGAAAGCCGAAACAGGCCTTACAGACCTATCAGACTTTGCAGACAAGGCCAAGTCTGCGGAGCAGGTCATACGCGAGTTTATGGGACCAGAAGTTCCAGGCATCAAACCTGCGTCTGAAACAAACGAAGAAGACCAAGACATTGACGCAGAAGCCAAAGAGGCTGAGCTTCTAAAAACAGCCCAACCAGTCGATGCAATGAGTGGCCGTGAACGTGCCCAACTTAGAGTTTTAGCGACCGAGATGTTGCGGCGAATGCGATCGATTCAGCCACGCCTACCCGATGATCGAAGCGGCCGCTGGATGCAAGTTTCTGATGATCACCTTAAAGAATGGCAGCCGATCAGTAGCGTCGATCCGACTGAATTAAAACCGGGAACACAGCCCGAGACGCCCATCACTACCGCAGCAATGCTACGAGAAATTTCGTCGATCAATGATGCGGTTTGTTTGGTCAATTGGTACGACGGAAACAGACGCGGCATGCGTCCCACGCGTTTAGTAATGCCACGTGCTGACAAGGTCAGTGCCGCAAAGATGTTGTCCAGCGTCTTGGGCCCTTTGTCGATTGACGTCCGCCGCGTCGATGCAGAACATTGGTGGGTTGGAAGCAATGCGACTTATGACCGACTACCAGTGTTAGTGCATTCGGATCGTTTGGGCGACAGCCGCGAAGACTACGTCCGTCAGCTCGACGAGATCATGTCCGACGATCAAGACGCTGTCTATCAATCAGCTTACGACCCGGTCAGCGACCGCATGATGATGCTGTTGCCCCGGTATGTCGCTAGGCAGTTATCTAAGTTATCGCCCCGTTAATCGACCGGCCGCCTCGATAGATCCTCTCGATGGGAAATTGAGGTATTTCTAAATGCATTAACCCGTTTTATCGCATTTGCAAAATTAGTGCAGGGCAGTGTAGGCCATGACAAGAGTGCTCTCGTTTTCGGCGGGCTCTCCATCGTGAAAGCTGAGGGAATACACACACTTCAAGTGATGGATGACGCTGGACTCGGTCGCAAGGCAATTCTTCAATGAAGATCGGCGACTTTAAGAAAGGTGTTCAGCACAAAGCAATTTTGCAATGCGTTCCGTATCCGGTGAATTGAGGTTGCCACGTTCGGTGATGATCGCAGTGATGAGTTCTGCTGGCGTCACGTCGAAGGCTGGATTCATGACCGACGCTTCCTGGGGAACCATTTTGATGCCGCCGGGGTTTGCGACTTCTTCACGACTACGTTGTTCGATTGGAATCAAGTCGCCGCTGGCCAATTCAAAATCGAATGTGCTCGACGGCGCGGCGACATAAAAAGGCACGTTGTGGTACTTGGCTAACACGGCCAGCGAATAGGTCCCGATTTTGTTCGCCGCATCTCCGTTAGCAGCGATCCGATCCGCACCTACGATCACGGCATCAACGGTACCGGTTTGCAGCAATGATCCAGCCATCGAATCAGTTAAAACCGTGACGGGAACGCCAGCACGTGCCAGCTCCCACGCGGTTAACCTTGCTCCCTGCATCAACGGCCGAGTTTCATCCGCAAAGACCTCAATCGCAGCACCGCTGCGATGCAGTTGATAAATGGGCGCGAGTGCCGTGCCCCATTTCGACGTTGCTAAACCGCCAGCATTACAGTGCGTTAAAACTCGCTTGCAACCGGTCAACAAGTTTGCGCCATGATGACCGATGGCTTCGCCCATTCGAACGTCTTCTTCATGAATCAGTTTGGCTTCGTCAATCAAAAGATCTCTAAGGCGATCACTGTTGGCGTTTCCTTCGACAACTGCCTTCATACGATCAAGAGCCCAAAAAAGATTCACTGCCGTAGGGCGACTAGTCGAAAGACGCTCAATCGCATCTAAGTAATCTTGCGGCGACGAAGTCCGCACAAGGCAAACCCCATAAGCCGCTGCGATCCCAATTGCCGGTGCGCCACGAACGACTAATCGCGAAATTGCATCGTGAACTTGGTCCACGGTCGTGCAAACCAAATCGACCAGTTCGACTGGCAATTTGGTTTGGTCGATCAAGTGCAACGCAACGTTATCAAATCGAACTGGTTCAATCATCAGCTAAAAATCTCTCGCTTCGATCACTCTTTATTGGCCTAAGTCGTCAACGCGTGACAAACGATCATATTGATCGAATCAGTGAGTATCTGAACCGAGCCGTCTGAAAGAATCAACTAAGCTTCACCAACATGGCAATTGCTGAAGTCTTTGAAGTGACCGCAAACATGACTGGGACGATGGTCTGACCCGCCGATCACGCGAACCGCTGGTTCACGGGCATCGTGAATGACACCGTGCGAAATCGAACCACGCAGCCGGCCGTTTCGCTCGCGATCCATAATCCGAGCAAGTTTTCACGTCTTAACAACGCCTCGGTGTCACGATGAGACGCATTGGACCTACCAACAGCCCCCCCGATTTAGCGAATGCTGGACAAATGCATCCCTCATATCTGGCGCATCTTGCACAACCGTCCAGGTCACATCTGCTTAGGCCATCGATTTTCGGAAGTGAATTTGCTCACCTCAACGGTGAATCTAGCTTTCAGCGTAGGCATCCGGACATTCGAAAGATCAGCCGATCATACGAGTCGAAGGGTTAAGCCAGATTTAACTTCCAATTCGTCTGCGAATGGTAGGACAACGATGACGGACACAACTGATCCCAAGCTGCCCGACGTCACGCAGAGCGTTTCTGGTGATCCGCTAGAGCAAATTGAGTCGGGAGTTCGAGGGTACGCCAAACTCTTCCCAGCGGTTTTTGATCGTGCGGTAGGTTCAACTTTAACTTCGCAGGATGGTTGTCAGTGGATTGACTTCTTTTGCGGAGCCGGTTCGCTTAATTACGGGCACAACAACCCATCCGCCAAGCAAGCACTTTTGGATTACATCAGTCGCGACGGAATCCAACATTCATTGGACACGGTCACGGCGGCCAAGATTGAATTTGTTGAAACCTTTGAAAAGCTAATTTTGCGTCCCCGCGGTTTGGACTATCGAATCCAATTCACCGGTCCTACGGGAACCAATGCGG
>CAYVAN010000003.1:49371-65402 GCA_964449225.1 uncultured Rhodopirellula sp. | reverse complement strand
CAGTGGGGCGATCTTAACGGGAAGGGGAATGGTGAGTCCTGACGCGTCATGTTGGCGCTGGCACGTTATGGTGGAATGCGAAGTTGCCCTCGACGATCGGCGGGGTACCAGCGGAAGTACCCCCAACTTTGTAGGACAAGACGCCCTTATGCGAAGACACAAAAAAAGCCGAGTCACAAAACCCGTAAATAACTGGGGATGTCTTGTGTCGGCTTTAGGTGACTTACCCTTAAGTGCCCGGGGCGGGACTTGAACCCGCATAGCCGTTACCAGCCGGGGGATTTTAAATCCCCTGTGTCTGCCAATTCCACCACCCGGGCGTCCCGTAAATGACGGGGTTTATGAGCTTTTGAGCGATTCGCGGAAGTCTTGGTGTCCAATTAGGCGACCAAGGCTGCGAATGAGATTCGCTGTGGAGGCCAGAGTTTAACAACCGTTGGCGGTTTTGACACGACTGGTTCCAGGGAGTTCACGTTAGACTTTTCACTTTTTTGACTTGCAGCAGCGCTTGAACTTTTCGCCGCTGCCGCAGGGGCAGGGATCATTTCGACCAATCCTTTGCCGATGTCGCAAGCGAGAGGAAAACAGTCGTCGAGTATCTTGGCGATAGATCTTTTGAAGCATTTGATACAGTTTGGGATTTTTCTTTTCCAAGATGGCTGGGGATTCAAAGAAGTACTCGCTTAGTACCGCGAAGTATTCTGCTTCGTTGGTGTAGGCGTAATCATCAATGTGTTTTTGGTTTGCATTTTCGTCTTTCAGTTCTTTGCCGACCCATTCGATCCAAGGCTGAACGACTTGATGCGGGATGCCGGCAGGCAGTCCATCGATCGTTCCGTCGGCTTTATCAACCAAGTGAGAAAATTCGTGAATGCCAACGTTTCGTTTGTCACTGTTGATGTCGAAACCAGCAATCAAGTCCGGTTTCGACAGGATCATCACGCCACTTAGGTGTCCCGCACCGACCATGCCCAGAATGTTGCGTTGCCCATCGCCCTCGGTCTCAAAGTTCTCTCCGTAGGCACTTGGATAAATAAGTACCTCACCCAATCGAGCGTATTCCCAGTCTTCGAATCCAAAAATCGGGATGATCGCGCTGGCCGCCACCAGCGCGCGTGTCTTGTCGTCAACATCGGTGCGAATTCCTGTTACTGATACTTCATCTAGAAAGACTAACATCATCCTCTTGAATCGTGCTTGTTCGTCGTCACTCAGCGCGCGAAAGAATTCTACGTGGGTAATCAGTGCGGATTGCCAGGTGTCGGGAAACGGTTCCGATTGGATGCGAAAACGGCGGGCCGTCGTGCGTCGTATTAAGTAAAAAACCAAGTAAGCGACCGGCAGCATCACAAGCCAATTGCTTGATAGGGTGGTCAACCCAAATCCGACCGATGCGGTGAAAGCCGCCGCGACAGTCGCACAAATTTGGTTGTGTTGGTTTTGTTGGTCAGACACCAGCATTGAATTGCTTTCATTCGGGTTACCTGCACAACCGTCACGTCCCGGTCAGCTGTGACGTCAATGTCGATCGGTGTCGTCGGACGAGCAAGATTGAATCGATTGATCGGTGTAACCGTACCGAAACCGAGTCAGTGCCGGTATTACGGGGACGTCGAATCCCGGAACGAGAAAGTTAATCTCAGTTTCACAAACACACTCTTTACTTGATTCAAAAGCGAAAACGAACGACAGTGCCTCAGCCGATTTCCGAAACGATGGTGCATGAACCCTGTTTCGGGTTGCGCATCGAAAGTCATGTGGTCCAGGCGGCAATTGCATCGCCGATGGCTGATGGTCGGCAACAGTTGTCCTTTGACGAGATTGCGTGTCCGACCGCAGCCGGATGGTTGACTGCAAGTGGCGCGGCCGAGCTTGAAACGGCATTAGAGACTTTGGTGGAGCGTCATCACATGCGACGCCACCGAATCGCAGTTTCATTGGATGGCGATTTCTGCGTCACCCGCGTAACCATGGGTACGCCCGATCAAGTGGACCATGACCTGGAAATGCTGGGGGACCGAATTCCCAGGTATCTTCAACTTGGTCCCGGCGAAAAAGTCACCGGGAACGCCCGCAGCAAAATCGACAACAGCATGGATCATTCGGTGACCGGAGTAGTCAATCGGTCGTTGATTCAAATTATCTACAACGCGTTTCGCAGCATAGATGTGGATGTCGCATGGGTCGAACCATCGCTTGTCAGCATTGCTAGATTGGCTGGGCAGGACAAAGCTTTCGATGAACGTCCTGTTCTGATCGCCGACGGCATGGGCAAGCAATGGGATGTGGGAATTGCGTGCGCCGGTCGGTTGTTGTTGGATTACCGGCCTGCTGCGGCGAACAATAACGAAGGATTCTGTCAAGTTTTAGAGGGGCACTATGAACGCTTGAAGCGTTTTTGTTCACGGCACCGCGGCGTCGCTACTGATGAACTAAACGATTTGCTGATTTGCGGTGACGAAGAGAAAACGCAAGATGTTCTGCAACGACTTAGTCAATCGTCTCGCTTGAAGCCATCACGTCTTCAGATTCCAGTGCTGCCGAAGATCTATGACCTTAGTTCAGCCGACCAGATGACTCGAAACGTTCCCGCAGTCGCAACGGTTTATCCATTGCTTGTGGGAACCCAGTTGGAAGACGTGGCAGACCTGTTGGAACAAGTTCGTCGAGCCCCCGATTTGTCGCTGGGGCAGAAAATCTTGAAGCAATGTTGGCCGGTAGCAGTCGCTGCGGTGTGTTTGATTATCTCGTATGGATTGGTTGCATCGGAACGTCGGCGTCACGCCGGTTCCGACGGTGGGCGTGCTGCATTGCAGGCAGAGATTATCGCCACAAGTGTTAAGCAATCTCGTATCTCTCGTGATCGCCAAGAACTGGATCATTTGATTCGTATCGCCAGGCTTTCAGGTGAACCACGTTGGGATCAGATGTTTAGTCGGATTACAAAAATGCTGCCACCTTCGGTGAAATTGAATGAATTTCAAGTCAACTCGGGCAGTGTCATTCTGATGGAGGGAACCACGGTCGACGAAACGATGATTTACGAACTTGTTAATTCGCTAAGGCACCTGCCGCTGATTTCACAGGTTGCGTTGAAAGGTACGACACCTGATACAGAAAACCAGTCAACGCGTTTCACCGTTCAATTAAGGACTGTCCAAACAAATAGTGATCGCGTGAAAACGAGCTTTCAGTTTCAACAGCCCAAAGTAAGTGTTGCAACAGCGTTTCCTTCGCAGAACCGACCGACGATCAGTATTCCATTTGTCGCAAAGTCTAATTCCCGACAAAGCGGAGAACTCCAATGAGTCTTCGTCGACCGTCGCGAAAAGATGCATTGAATTTTGCAGCAGGCCGAACATCACGTGCGATCATTGCCAGCTTTAGCCTGCTCGCGATCGCGTTGATCGGCGGAACTTGGATTGAGGAGTACGTTCTTCTAAGCCGAGATGCCGCTCAGATGGATGTTTTGCAGGCTGAGTTCGATGAGGCTCATCGACGTCGGCAGAAACTGCTGTCGATCGAATCGAAGGTTAAAGGTGCATTGACGCGCGCCAAGGAGCGTGGGGTTGGACCGGATGACATCGAGTTTGTTCGCGAGTCATTGATCAGTATCGTTCGTGACGCTGGTGCCAGTTTGCGACGCTTAGAAGTGGGCGAGAATGAAGTGCGAGCGTGGTCATTGGAGCAAGACGACCCACGAAACGACACGGCACCGCTCTACGGTGAGAACTCATCATTTGTGCTCCACAAACATGCGGTTCAGATTCAAGCAGATGGGGGCATGGAAGCGATCAGAAAGGTGCTGGAGGAAATCAATAACCGTGGATGGTTGGTGTCAACGAAAAACTTATCGATCGGACCGACCAGTTCGGTCAATGCGATGACTTCGATCGAGGTCACCATGGTTTTATACGGGCTTGAGCCCGCACCGGAAGATCTGATGGAAGAGGAAGAAGACTTTGCAATGAGGACGAATGCACGGCAATTTCGCTGATCAAGCCAAGTTCCGATAAATCGCCGATGGATACCATTAGTCAACTACGCCGAAGAAAATAGGTTTCATGCCATGGATGGCTGCAAAACTAATCACCGAATTGAATGGATCACGAAAACGCCCTGGCACCATTGGGTGACGTGCGCACTGGCGATGTTGATATTTATTACATCATCCAATGGGCAATCGCCTGAATTTGGCAAATCGGTGGTTGGTGGATTACGTCCGTTAGACTTGGACGGTCTTTCCAACGAAATCAGTGCGATCAGTGCGATCGATTCAGCGCCAGCGGCTCCGGTCCGGGTCGTTCGCGTACGCGGTCGCGTCATCGAAGCGAATCAATCACCAATGGTTGCTGTTTTGACTTCGACGGCTGAGTCAGGTTTGCCATCGACTGGCCTCGTCGTTCCTACAACTTCTGCTCAACAGGATGTCGGGCAGTCTCAGGATTCAGCGAGAAAGCCTGCGAGTGTTCAAGAGGCGTTGGAAGCTCGCGGCAGCGTTACTTTCCGAAAGACTCCGCTGTCCGAAGTGGTGTTCTTGTTGAGCGATCTTTGGCACATCAACATAGTCGCCGGTGAGAATGTTACCGGTGAAGTGAGTGGATCGTTTCATGACGCGCCGCTTCGCGAGGTGCTGTCGGCAGTTTTGACTTCGTCAGGGTACAGCTATCGCAAGACAGGCAGCAGCTTGGTGGTGCTGACGGCGGATCAAGTGGGCTCGGACGATCCAAATTTCGTCTCCGATACGCTCCGTATCCCAGAACTGCTTCGCGAAGATGAGTCTGCGTTGGAAGCCGCGAAAATGCTATTGAGTGAGCGTGGGCAAATTCGTCGACTCGGCAATGACTTGGTTCTGGTGATCGATTCAGCTGCTAGGATCGATCGTGTTCGTGAATTGTTCGCAGGTTTCAGTGGCTTTGATTCATCGGTGATGACAAACGGAACTGGCGATGCTGATCTAAACGGGAATGCATTGGCGAACACGCCGCCAATGCTGGCTTCTGGGATCGCTTACTTTTCGCCCCAGTACACGGAAGCGGAGGAAATGCAGGTGCCGCTGCAGTCTGCCCTTGGCGACGGTGCTGTCGTTGCTGTCTTTCCGACTGAAAACCGAATCATGGTCAAAGGGACTGCTGCGGATCTGCGTCTAGCAACGGAGGCAATTGAACAGCTTGATCGGCCGCGGAGTCAGGTTCGGATCACTGCGATGATCTATGACGTTTCCTTAAAAGAGGTTGAACGACTGGGAGTCAATTGGAACGTTCAGCCTCATAGTAGCAGTGTTGGACTAACCGATTTGAACGATGCTGAATCACTGCAATTTCGCAACTTGATTACTGGCTCGACGGGATTGATTACCGATACCAACGCGGCGGGTGCTGCCAATCTTGGTATTTCTTCAATCAATAATACGTTGAATGTCGGAATGCTTTTGCAGGCACTGCAAGGTAATAGCGAAGCAAAGTTGCTGGCCGATCCCTCTGTAACGGTGGGCGATCGAAGGCAAGCATCGATTCGAATTGTCCAGAAAATTCCGATCTTGGCAGCGGACCCAGTCGAGAATTCCGGCGTTGTTTTTTCTCAGGTTCAATTTGAAGAGGCCGGTATCATCCTAAAAGTGCAGCCGCGAATTAGTCGCGATAACACGATCGATTTACAGGTCCAGCCGGAATACAGCGTCGTTGCGGATTTCATCGCCAATAATCCAGTCATTGACACTCGTACCGCCGAAACGACCGTCAGGGTTGCCGATGGTCAAACCTTTGTTTTGGGCGGTCTAAGACAAAAATCGATTGTTGAATCGACCAGCGGAGTTCCGTTCCTGAAAAACGTCAAGTACATCGGCAAGCTGTTTCGAAGTCACGATACTGAGATCCGCGAAAGCGAATTGATCGTCTTTATCAAGCCGGAAATCGTAACTCCGTACGATTGTGGCAACGCTCGGCAACAAGAAGCAGCTTACATTGCCAACAGGCAGCTTGATGAGATTCCGCACGCTCAGGAACAATCGATGATTCCGTGTTGCAATGATAAACACTGCCCTAACCATCATCCAACTTGTCGAGCCAATGGCGGCACCGAGGGTTTGAAGTTCAGTGAGGCAATGCGGTTCGATGAGTACGAAGCCCTGACGCATCCGTCGCATGAATCACTACCAGAAAATGCGATGCAGGATGACGGCTACTTCGAGCCGATTCACACACACGACGAAGTGTTGCATTAGCGGTAGTGGAAATCGCAGAGGTTGTTTCAACCTTTTGTTTGAGTAGTAACCGTCATCGGGTTTGAGGCAGGTACGGCTAAACTAGCCAGCATTCTAAGAACTGTTGCAACATCTGGTTTTGGTTTTCCAGGTGCTTTGCAATGCCTTGCCGAATCTGGTCAACGGTTTGAACGTAGCGTCCTGTGATGCGGGACGGCTTGGCTACCTTTAAGTAGTAATCAACCGTCTTGGCGGTGGCTTCGGGATGAAACTGGAATCCAATGATTCGGTCGTCGATACTAAATGCTTGATTTTGACAAGCATCACTTTGGTAAATGTGGTTCGCTCCGTCCGGTAGTTGGAATGTGTTCTGATGCCAATGCAGCGTTGTGAGGTGTGTAGGTAATTGACTGAACAGGCTTGAATGGCCGGAATCATTCACACGATTGATTTGATGCCATCCAATTTCTGGTTCAGAATTTGGGCCAGTCTCCGCCCCAAGGGCGGAAGCGATCAATTGTGCTCCCAGGCAAATGCCAAACACTCGCTGACCCTGATCGGCGTACCTTCGAATGAGTTCGCGTTCTGGTTCGACCCACGGCGGCGGATCTGGCAAATGGAGTGAGACTGGACCGCCGAAGGTCATCAGAACATCGCTGTCGACTAAAGCTGGGATGCGGTCACCTCGATCGATTCGGATCAGCTGCATTTCAAGCTGATTCTTGTTCAAAATCTCCGTCGCAATCCCAGGGCTATCAACGGCGGTATGTTGAATCAAAGTAATTTTCAAGAGAGGGGTTCTCGGCTAGAGATGTTGCAAAGGTGTCCCATTCGCGAAAGTTGACCCGATTTGCGCGATTCATTGACGGTTAACTGCTCAGAAAGCCGCGTTTTGGTTTGCCGGATCTGTTGGGCACCGGTAGTTTACCCGGTTGCGACGGTGACACTCTGTCAAACGCTATCACTCTCACTGATAAAGAATCAGTTCATTATGGGCTTACGAAACCATGCCGACTATCGATCCCTGCTATGGGTCGCGATCGCGATTACCTTGGTTTTCATTCAATACAGCGACCCATCTTGGGTGATCTATTTGTCACCGATCAGTTGCTACTTTGCGATAGCCATTGGCACGGTGACTCATAACCACAGCCATCGTCAAATGTTTCATTCGCCGCGTATGAATCAGATTTTTGGGCAAGTGTTAACGTTCTTTTACGGTTATCCGCAACTGATGTGGGTACCCACGCATAACTTGAACCACCACCATTTTGTGAACAAACCTGGGGACGCAACGGCGACTTGGCGATTTACCAACAAGCACAATTTGTTGGTCGCGCTCACGTATCCGTTGGTGTCTGGGTACTTTCAAAGCGGTCCCATTCGTGACTACGTCGAACGAGTGAAGGAAAAGAAACCCGGGCTCTACGGTCGCATTCGTTTGCAGTATGCGTTGTGGCTTGGCCTGTACATCGGAGCCGGTATCTTGGCCGCCGTCATGTACCACAAACAGCAAACCGGTCTTGGAATGTACTTGTGGTTTTTTGCAGTCATCTTGCCGGCGATCATGTCCACAACCGTAATCATGTTCTTTAACTTCATTCAGCACGTTCACACCGACGCCCATTCGGACCACGATCATTCACGTAATTTTGTTGGGCCAGTGTTCAATTACCTGTTTTTCAACAACGGTTATCACACCGCTCATCACGAAAACCCAGCGGTGCATTGGAGCGATTTGAAAGCGGCACACCAAAAAATTGAAGACGAAATCAATCCTCAGCTTAATGAAAAGAATTTGATTTGGTTCATGGTTCGTCAGTACTTGCTCGCTCCTGTGTTTCAAAGTTTGGGCACCGTCCAAATAGGGAACGTTCCCAGCGATGTGCCAGAAGGTCCAGCGACCGGACCAACGATCAGCTCTGCCGATGCGGTTAGTGACGAAGTCGACAAAGAGCCTGAGTTGGTGGATGTCAGCTAGGAATTGCGTGGACGACAATTGATACGTTGAACAAATTCTAAAAGTAACCCACCGATAGCTTCGTAGACCTGCGGATTTCTATCTTGGTTACTGCATCACCCGCGGGGCCGCGTTGCCATCGGTGGGGAAATTGGGTTTTCTTTCGCAAGTACAAGAACCTTACCAGCGAAACGCTTTGGGGAACTTGGTCAATCAAAGATCGTTTGAATCTCTGCGGCCCATTCTTCCCAGCCTGTGGCTGCTTTCTCAAAGTCGACGTTCATCCAACGCACGGGTTCGCTAGGCAGCACGCGCGGCGGGAATTTGCTTTTGCGTGATAGCGGCATTTGGGCGCTGTTGCCCATCGCTAGTCGGTCTTCGGTTTCAGGACGCACTAGGAAATCAGCCAACATGGCTGCGGCGACTGGATGTTTTGCGTTCTTGATGATTCCGATGGCATTGGGAATGCGTAGTGTACCTAGTTGATCGGGTTGTTGATCGGGGAAGACAATCGCGACGTTGCGACCCTGGTCTTTTTCGATAATTGCATCGTCGGTGTCGGTCAGTCCCCAGGCAAGCGTTCCAGCGGATACTGACATTGCAACTTGTTTGTTACCAGAGAGAATCTTTGCGTTTGCGTTGATGGCTTTTAGTTCATTGATGGTTTCTTCTTTACCGTTGATTTCTCTAAGGACTGCAAAGTGTGTTGCGGTTGTTCCAAACAAGGGTCTTGCCATTGCACATTGATCTTTCCATCTTGGATTGTTCAGATCCGATACGCTGGTTGGGTAGTCATCTTCATTCTTGATTAGATTTTTGTTGATGATCAACACCCTGGCTCGAGCGGCAAATCCGCACCATGTCCCGTCGCTGGCAATCATTCCGGGCGGATGACTGGCACCCACCTGCCAAGAGTGCTCTTGCAGCAATCCCAGTTTTTGAAGCCGGACGGTGTGCATGATTTCGTTGTTCCAAAACAGGTCGCAATTAGGCCGATCTTGTTCTGTGATGATTAGATTCACCAAGCCAACGGTCTTAGTTGATTCGACATCAAACTTTCCAATCACTGTCGTTTTGTTTTCGGTTGATCGCTCAAATGAACTTAGGATCGGCTGAGCAAATTCTTGGTCCAGTGCCGAGTAAACGACAACGTCGCTTTCGCTGCGTCCAACACATCCAGACAGGCCGAAAATCGTCACAATGACCAGAACGACACCGATGCGATGATGGCGTGAATTATGGTTAGAATGGTGTGATGAAAACGATGCGAACACGGATTATCTCTGTAAAGGGAACGGAAAATGGTTGGCTGGCCTTGGGATGGCCTGCCCGTTTGCTGATGAGTGCGAATTTTTTGATAGTGCTCTCGTTTCCGGCGTCATCACAACAAAAGAAAGCGCTGAAAAACGATGAGCTTAGAAACAGTCAGCCATCGCATCATTTAACGCAGCGATCGGGTAAGTATCTACGCTTAACCACCGACTTACCTGCCAGTGACCAAGTTGAGAGCGAACGAATCGATCGCTGGATTCGTTCTTTTGACGCCGCAGTCCCATTGTGGGCGAAATTCTGGAATCTTCCCAGCGGTGCATTGGACGACTGGACCGTCGATGGCTACGTGATGCGAGACGCTAACACGTTCAAACGGCTCGAATTGATCGATCCACGCGTTCCTGAATTTCCCTTCGCATACGCATTGGGTGATCAGATATGGGTGCGACTTCAGCCCAGCGATTATTACACGCAGCATCTATTGCTTCATGAAGGCGTCCATTCGCTTGTTTACCATTGCTTTGGTGACACTGGGCCAACGTGGTTTCGTGAAGGCATGGCCGAATTGTTGGCCACGCATCATGGAAGCGGATCCGAATTGCAGATTCGTCAAGTGCCTCGGTCACGAGAGGCATCGCCTTTTTGGGGGCGGTTCAAACGAATGCGACAGCTTCGTGGTCATTCCGTCGATGGATCGCCAGGCGAGTCAAAGGTTCCGCGAATTAGATCAGTCTTACAGTATGAAGCAGATCTTCGCGGCGACGTTGACGTCTACGGTTGGTCGTGGACACTGGCGTCTATGTTGGACGCCTATCCTAAGTATCGTGAAACTTTATTGCAGGCGGCTCAACACGGACACGATACGGACCAACAGTTTAATCGGTGGTTAATGCAGCGTCTGGCTGCGGATTGGCCGGTGGTTCAGGCTCGTTGGCGAATGCTCGTCCAAGACTTCGACTATGGCTTTGATTGGGATCGCGAGCGGCTTGAGATTTCTAAAGCGGACCCGATGTGGGATGGCAGTCCGATTGAACTATCAATTGATGCCGATCGCGGCTGGCAATCGATCGGCGTAAGATTAAACCGTGGCATGGTGCTTGATCTTCACGCTCGCGGAGCCATCGTCATCGACGACGAACCCAAGCCGTGGGTCAGTCATCCTGAGGGCGTGACGCTGCGATACCATCAAGGCAAACCGCTTGGAAAACTGATCGCACGCATGCTTCCCAACATCGCCCCTGGTCAAGGCACCTTACCGCCGCTGGAAACGATTGACGTTGGAAAGAAGGCTGTCATTGACGCAGATAAGCCTTGTTGGCTGCTTTTGCGAGTTAACGACTTGGTCGGCAAGCTCGAAGATAATGAATCTGAGTACCACGTAACGATCACTCGGTCTACGACGCCAACGCCCGAAAAATCAGGGCATTGATTGCTCCTATGGATGTTCCCAAAAAGGTAGCTGACTTGCGTCGATGGAGTTGGATCCAGAGACATGGACTTTTTCTTGTCGGTGTTTCGCCGATCTTGGCGAACGTGATCGGCAGCATCTTTAATGTTGCCTACAATACGTTTCACATTACTCCGATGCTATCGCCTGTTCAATTAGAGCGGTTTGAAAGCTGTGTGATGTGGTTCAACCTATTGATCTATCCAATTGCGGTGGCTTGTTTCGTCATCCCGCTCTTACGACTGCGGCCTGCCTATCGAAGCCTCCTGGCGGGTGAATCGATTGATTCGGGCGAAATGATGGAGCTGCGTCGAAAGGTGATTAACTTGCCTTGGTGGTTTCTGGTTGTCGCGGCCATAGGGTGGCTAAGTTGCATTCCAGCGTTCCCCTTGGTGATTATGACTGCGGGGGAACCGTTGGCGTCCGGCGTGGTTTGGCATTTACTAACATCATTCTTGATTGCATCGTTGATCGCGGTCACGCAAAGTTTTTTCGCAGTCGAGATGACCACGCAAGCCGCTCTCTTTCCTGCGTTTTTTCAGGATCATAATCCTGCTGACGTTTCGGGAACCGTCCCGCTTAGTATCCGAGCTCGCGGCATCTTGTGGGCATTTTCGGCAGTCGTTTGTCCCGTCGTTTCATTGGTCTTATTGCTGATTTCACCCAACACCGCTAGTTCGACACCGCTATTTGGAATCGCGGTGGCGGTGGTGGCAATCGGGTTTGGCTTAGTGACCAGTTGGATGTTGGGGAAATGGGTGGCCGTTCCCGTGTCACAGTTGCAGCAGGCAGCATCAGAGGTCGCCGGGGGGCAATTAAGCGCGCGCGTATCACTACTTCGTAGTGACGACTTTGGTTTGCTGATCGAGCGATTCAATCGTATGATCGATGGTTTGCAACATCGGGAAAAGCTGCAGGCAACTTTTGGGCGTCACGTCGGTCGCGAAGCTGCCAAGCAAATCATGGATCAAGAAGGTGATTCCCTTGGGCGGGAACAATTTGTCAGCGTCATGTTTGTTGACGTGCGTAATTTTACTCAACAATCATCATCCCTTTCGCCAAACCAAGTGGTCGAGGGATTGAACCAGTTTTTTGAAACTGCGGTCGAGGTGATTGAGCACCACGGCGGAATGGTGAATAAGTACTTGGGCGATGGCTTGATGGCAATCTTTGGAGTTGGAGCGTCAGTCGATGGCCACGAATGTCTTGCGGCCCAAGCAGCGCTCGAGTTGCTGGACCGCGTCGCGGCGGCGAGCCAGAAGATGCAAGCGGTGGGGTGGGACAAATTGGTGATCGGTATCGGGATCAATTCTGGGACAGCAGTCGTCGGATGCATTGGATCGCCAAGACGCCAAGAGTACACCGCGATTGGCGATACCGTCAATGTTGCATCTCGGGTGGAATCGTTAACCAAGTCGCTCGGTCATTCAATTCTATTAACCGGGAACACACACGATGCGGTGCAAGCGTTACCCGGAGTTCAGTTGACAAAGTTGCCTCTGCAGAAGATCAAAGGGAAAGCAGAACCGATCGAAGTTTTCGCCTTGCGAAGAGTGCTGTAGAATCAAAACTGGTCATGTCAGCAGTGGAGTGCTGGCTGATTGATTACCCTGCGTCCAAGGCTCGTTTGATCTCGCGTGCGACGACTGCTAGACGTCGCTCGATGACATTGGTGGTATCGCTACGGGCACCGCTGAATAAAATGAGATCGGTTTCGATGATGTCAGTGTTCCACATTGTTGGCTGCGAAATTACTGGCTGCGAAACTGCCGGGTGCGTGATTAAAACGCCCGTGGCCATTTGCGTTGCCGATGTCACGCACTTCCAGGCTTGTTTTTCATCGCCACGTCCATGAAACACTCGAGCCGCTCTGCACCAGCGGTCGGCGGCCAAGTCCTGACGTCCGGCGGCGTTGTAGGCTTCCGCAGCTAACTGTAACGCGTAAGGGATTTGTCGCAGATTTCCCGCTACACGCAACAAATCGGCTTCGCGATCGAAATGTTTGCCCGCTTGTAATGGCTCTTCCCGAGTGAGATGGATGTGTCCGGCAACGTTTTCAACTTCGCTCGCCAAGTCACGTTGGCATGAATCATCGATCGCATCTCGAGCGCATTGTAGATGAGCGGATGCTTGGACGACGTCACCAAAATCGTTAGCAATGCGAGCTTTGGCGAGTTGGATTTGTGCGGTGTAGGCAACGACACAATTCTCTTTGCGTTTTTGTTCCCCCCGATCTTTCCCCGTGCATGGTAGGCAAGTCGCACAAGTCGTTTGGTCGCATGGGTCATCACTGCTGCAACACTCGCCGTCTTTGTTTTCAACTTCACAAGGTGGGCAGGTGCATTGAGCCATCGCGATATGTTCTTGAGCATCAGCAGTTCGGCCCTCGCTGCGAGCGATCTTGGATTCCAGCAACCATGTGTTCCCAACCGATCGTCCGGCGCGAGCTAACTCGCAACGCGATTCGATCAACCAGTCACGCGCCTCCTGGTTTTTTCCATCGCTGAACAAACAAGCCGCCAAGTTGAAGGCAACGTTGCCAATTTCGGCGGGGTCATCGAGTGCCCACGCTCGCCTAATCGCCTTTCGGTAGTTTGTAATCGCGGATTCAACATCGCCCTCGGCAAACTGTTCTTGCCCATCATCCGCTAGACGTCTTAACCTAGAATCGTCCCGAGCTTCGGGTACGGGCGGAACGATGGTGGATCTACAACCAACTGATGCTAGAAAAGCAAACAGAAGGATTCCCGACACGCAGATTTTAGCCATGACGATGCACTTGTAGAATCGCCTACAGGGTAGCATCCAACCAAGCTTGTCTTTCACGTACATCATCGGCCAAAACCCGCTCGAACACCTGATGGGGAAAGCGGCACGGTCGATGTTCCACGTTTGCTGGTGCGATTTAATAACCAGTGACCGCGAATCTCTTCCACCAAGTCTTGTGTGTCGTTGACGGTGTCGTTGACTCGCGCGGTGGTTCCCGGCAAGTCATTGGCCTCGCCGCGAACGATTCGCACAACTTCGCGAGTCTCTTCTGCGAGTTTTTGAACCGAATCTGCAGCCTTCTTGACTGTCGAAAGTGCATCGGCGATTTCTTGATTAGCTTCGTCTGCGGTTTGCCCGACACGCATCGCTGTTCGATTGACCTGATCAGTGCTTTGTTGAACTTTGCTAAGCGTTTTCTTTACGTCTTGTTCGACCAGTAGTTGAACTTTGTCGGTTAATGTTGCGATTCTTTGTTGCAAATCAGTCGTTGCGGTTCGTACGGCCTCCAGCGTTTTGATCGCATCGGGACGCAACGTTTGGTTGGTTTCCTCGAATTCTTTCGATGCGTTTTCAATGCGATTGAAAGCGGGGTTCATGCTGTTTGCGATTGTTTGGCTAAAATCGCTAGCTGCCTGCTCCACGCTGTCCACCGCAGGATCTAGTTTTTGTTGAACTTGAAACACTGACTCACTTACGGAAGTAACATCGCGAGCCATCTGGTCGATGCGATCCGTTTGGTTTCGGTAAGCGTCAATGCGGCTGCCCGGTGGAAGAGGCTTTGGGGGGCCATCAACGTTTTCGCCACGCTGGAAAACCAAAACGGGTGTTCCGATCCCGAACTTACGGTCGGGAACTAGAACAGATGATTCGAAGATCTGATTGGAGTACTTAGAGTCGATCGCCAAATTGACTCGAACACGATTGCTAGAATCGACATATTGAACACTCTCAATCTCGCCGACGGATTGTCCTAGCATGGTCACTTCAATGCCGCGTCGCAGGCCGTCAAGTTCTGACTGATTGATTTCGATCCAAAAACGATCTTGTTGAACGAAGTAATTCCCCGCTCGTAGCAAAAGAATGGTTAGCACGATGCCAATCAACAAAACGACCAGCAGGAATGCTCCGACAAGTTGGTTGGCGTAACGCAATCGATAGGGTTCATTCATTTTGAATTCCTTCGATGAGGTCGATCAAAAGAATTTTCTTCACTGCTTGGGATCAGCTTGCCATCCTTCAATTGATAATGACGTACGGTCCCCGTGAAGTTTTGCTTCATTTCATAGTCGCTTCCCGTGAACCAAATCACTGCGGCTTTTTGCTCACGAATCTGGTTAATGCTTGTAACCAAAGGTGTGATCATTTCTGGGTCCAACGTTCTCATTGGGCGCTCCAGAATTAAAAGCGCGGGGTCACCAATCAAAGCTCGCAGCCATTGGTATCGTTGCAGCCTCGATGCCTCGACGAATGCGGGACGTTCTCGGCTTAGCGATGGCACTTCAAGTTGTTTGCTCCAGTACTTGATTTGTTGCTGAAGTTTGGCTGCTGGGAAAGCGTGGTGCTTCACGCGAAGCGTCACGTTCTCGATGATGTTCAAATTGTTGATCCAGGCTCGCCCGTCGAAGACTCGCCCGATTTGGCTTCGCATCAGAAATTGCTGTTCGACACTCGCGTCATTCCAACACCTTTGCTGAAATGCAATCTGACCTTTCAACGGGAATGTTAGGCCTTGCACCATGGACGAGAACACACGCGGGTTCTGGCGGCGTCCCAAGTGGATCATTACCAAATCGCCCTGTCGCACCTCCAAGTTAATCTCGCGCAGCTGGATTGCTTCAGATGAAGTTTCGGTACAGCTAACGTTTGTCAAACTTAAGACAACGTCTTTGGGAAGTGTTTCTGTGGCTTCGGTTGCGATGCTCATTTTGTTTTCGCCTACAGCACCTTGAAGACGAGGAAGCGGCCGTAGATGAGAACCGACAACACGGCGGAAACCGCAAAGACGGCTGTGAGAGCACGGATGCCGCTGCGGGCGGTGACTCGCGGTACGTCGCTGATCGTACCACGAACACTCATGCCATCACGGCAGCAAATCACGCCTGCGAAAGCGCCAGCAATGGTTGTTTTGGGAACAAAGAAAACTAGATCAAGCGAACTGTACTGGCGAATCGCTCCGCCCAGGAAATCAGACCACGGTGTTCGGATCACTCCCATGATCTGCCCAATCATGAAACCGGTCACCAACATCGTTGTGGCAATGATTGTCGCCAATCCAAAAACGCTGACCACGAACGCCAAAATTCTGGGCATAACCAAGTAGGTCATCGGGTCGACACCTTGCGAATCCAGCACTTCGATTTCTCCGCTGACAACCATCGTTG
>CAYVAN010000003.1:0-49361 GCA_964449225.1 uncultured Rhodopirellula sp. | reverse complement strand
ATCGCTATTCCGCTGCGTCCAATCACCACTAGGCAAGCCAACAAAGGCGCAAGTTCTCGTATGATACCGCGCCAAAGAATAGGTTCGATCAGCTCGTTGGTGACGCCTAACGCGTCGATCCATAGCGCTGCTTGAACAATAATCAATACACCGACCGCAGCACCGATCCGTAGCGAAACGGAGACGGCATCGGCACCTGTGAACAGAAGTTGTCGGGAGAAAACGGTGCGCACTGATTCGGACCAGGATGCCGGACGAATTGCCAATTGGAAGGTCGCCACCATGATCGCAAGGATGGATGAAACTCCTTCAAATCGCGAGATGGCCTGCTCGCCAATAAAATTGCACAGCAACGCGAACGCATGACTGACCGCCTGCGTTCCCCTTGCTAGAACACCCGTCAATCGATCGCGATTGTTGATCTTGTGGGTGCTTGGCATAAGACAGAACGCTGAATTTCAAGGTAAGCTCGTACGGAGACGGACATGTTATCCATGGAATCGACAGTGCCCGCTTCGCTAGTACATTCAAACCAACCGTTCCCAAGCGGACTGCTAGATTGAAGGCGAACCAGTGGAGCAATCGCTTCGCCTGCCGTGATCGTCAAAGCTTGACACCTGCTCGGCACGTACCGTAGCTGGGCGGAACACGTTTCAGACTCGAATCTATTTTGGCTGAATCCGTTTTCTACTGAGCCGATTTCTAGTTAGCCCGGCCGCGATCAGCGACTCAACCGATCGCCTTGGCGATAACAAAGAATCCACCGCAGATTGGCAATCGCATCGTTAACCGTTTCCCGTCAATGGAGAGTCGCAAGCAGCGTTCGACCTTCCAACCGGTGGTTTGAAGATCCTTTTCGACTTCCAAACGGCCAAAGCGGTGCATGAACATTTGGTCAAGTCCGCGATATTTGTAGGTAGAATCACCGAATTCATGGCCGGATCTGGTTACCGATTTGACGATTGACTTAACCGTTTTTTCGATCCCACCTTGTTCTCTTAACGCAGCCCAGCGGTGATGGACGTGCAGCAACAAGGTACCACCCGGCCGAACGATTCGATGAACGTGGCCAAGCATCTGACGCCGATGCTTGCGCCCGGCAATCATGCCGAAGGTAGAAAATAAACAAACTGCATGATCGGCTGAACGGTCAGCTAGACAATCCAGTTCCACCAAGTTGGCGCGAATGGCGGTGACTTTGCCGTGAGTGGTCGCAGCGGTGCTTTTCTCATTCAATCGCTGTAGCATTGTTTGGCTGAGGTCGACTGCGATCACATCGTAGCCAGCATGGGCCAGAGGAATCGCAGTACGTCCGGTACCGCAACCGAGGTCAATGATCGTTTGATCGCTGGGTTTTTCTAGCGGAGGAAAAAAATCCAGAAGGATTTGTTGCTCAACGCTGGCCATTGCCACATCTGCCACAAAGTCGTCGTAATGGTCTGCGATCGCCCCTTGGTGGACATAGTCCCAAGTTCCTGGTGCCACACCAGGGGGGCGACACCAGGATGGTGGCCGATCTGATGTCGTGACGGATCTAGGGTCAGATTTCGGGGGCTGGTTCATTGGCGGTGTCGATTCCTATAATCCCGACCTGCGATGTTTTCACTATTGATGCTTACGCAGTCACGGCGGGCCGATCTGTCGCACTATCGTATCGCTTTGTTCAGTGCAGCGTGTCGATATGGCCACCAATCGACCCACCTCCCTTACACGTTTTTCCCTTTAAAACTGAAACAAGAAACATGATTAAAGTCGGTATCAATGGCTTTGGCCGAATCGGTCGTATGGTTTTTCGCGCATCGGTTCTTCGCGATGACATCGAGGTGGTGGGCATCAACGACTTGCTAGACGTCGATTACTTGGCCTACATGCTGAAGTACGATTCTGTTCACGGCCGTTTCCCAGGCGAAGTTTCTGTCGATGGCGATGCTCTTGTTGTTAACGGAAAGAAGATTCGCATCACTTCGGAAACCGATCCGAGTAAGTTGGCCTGGGGCGACGTCGGCGCGGAAATCGTTATCGAATCCACCGGCATCTTCCTGACGGCTGAAAGTGCACAAGGGCACATCGACGCGGGTGCGAAAAAGGTTGTCATGTCGGCTCCATCGAAGGACGACACACCAATGTTCGTGATGGGAGTCAACGAAGATAAGTACAATGGGGAAATTTTCGTTTCCAACGCTTCCTGCACCACCAATTGTTTGGCACCGCTTGCGAAGGTATTGAACGATAACTTCGGTATCAAACGTGGTTTGATGACAACTGTTCACGCTGCGACCGCAACCCAAAAAACAGTTGACGGCCCATCCCGCAAGGATTGGCGTGGTGGACGTGGAATCTTGGAAAACATCATTCCATCAAGCACCGGTGCTGCTAAAGCCGTCGGCAAGGTTATTCCTGAGCTAAACGGCAAGTTAACCGGCATGGCGTTCCGCGTTCCTACCTCCGACGTTTCGGTTGTCGACTTGACCGTCGAATTGGAAAAGGATGCGTCCTACGAAGACATTTGTGCCGCAATGAAGGCAGCGTCCGAAGGTCCAATGAAGGGCGTCATGGGTTACACCGAAGACAAAGTTGTCTCCACCGACTTTGTTGGCGAAACCAACACTTCAACCTTTGATGCCGGTGCAGGCATTCAGCTTGACGGAACCTTTGTTAAGGTGGTTTCCTGGTACGACAACGAATGGGGCTACAGCACTAAGGTTCTTGAGCTAGTCGCGAAAATCGCGTAATTGAACCTGAGCTTGATATGAATGAAAACCCGGTCAGCGATGGCCGGGTTTTTTCGTAGAACAATTGACCTGAAGGTGCCTCTTGAACAAAACTTCGAATGAACTAGACGCCGCAAAGCAAGGATCGGCCGCTTACCTGTGGTTTATCTGCATGGTGGCCGCGTGCGGCGGATTGCTGTTTGGTTATGACGCTGTGGTTGTGTCTGGCACGAATTCGCAGGTCGAATCTCAGTTTAGTTTTACACCGTGGCAGCTGGGCATCTATGTCAGTTGTGTTCTTTGGGCCTGCGCGGTGGGCGCGGCGGCGGGCGGCCCGATCGCCGACCGGTTTGGTCGCCGGACCACTCTATTAATCTCCGCCGTGCTGATTTTCATCTCGGCGATGTGGAGCAGTTTTGCAGGAGGCCCCGATGCGCTAATCCTAGCCAGATTGGTTGGCGGTTTGGGAATCGGCATGGCGACCATGGTTTGCCCGCTTTACATTTCGGAAGTGTCGCCGGAGGAACATCGCGGAAAAATGGTAACGCTTTTTCAGTTGACGATCACGATCGGTATCGTGATGTGTGTTTTTGCGAACTGGGGAATTTTTAGCTTTGCCACCGCGTCGAAGGAATCGCTTGTTACCGCATTTGCCAACAATGATTTTATGCGGTGGTTTGCGGTCGACGAAAATTGGCGCGCGATGTTTTTTGCGGAGTCGCTACCGGGAATTCTGTTTCTCATTTGCGCATCGTTTGTTCCAGAGAGTCCGCGTTGGTTGGTCAAACGTGGCAAGCCGGATCAAGCATTGAAAATTCTCAGTCGGATCAATGGTGTTGATCGCGCCGCCGTTGTTCTTGCTGATATTCAAGGTGCGCTGATTGAGGAAGAGAATATCCGTTTCCGCGATCTTTTCACTCGTAAGCTTCGACTGCCCCTGATTCTGGCCGTGCTAATTTGCGTTCTATCAGAAGCGTGTGGTGTATCGGTCGTGTTCTATTACGGTCCACAGATTCTGGAGGACGCTGGATTCGGCCTCGGTGGATCCCTAGGTGGTTTTGGGACCATCGCAATTGTCCACTTCGTCGCCGCGATGTTGGCTTTAGCTTTGGTGGACAGTATCGGGCGACGAAAGTTGATCGCTTTTGGTGCGATCGGTTCCATGCTATCGCACGTCTTAATTGGATCGCTTTTCTATAACGACGTGATGGGTTGGCCGATCGTGCTGGCCATTAACTTGTTCATTGCCTTTTTTGCCTGCTCACTCGGTCCCGTCAAGTTCGTCATTGTTTCAGAAGTGTTTCCAAGCCGAATTCGCGAACACGCGATTGCCCTGTCAACATTTTGCATTTGGATCACCAGCGCGGCCGTAAATATGGTTTTCCCAGTGATGCAGGCCAACATGGAAACCGCCGCGATCTTTTACCTCTACGCTGGCGAACTGTTTCTATTGCTGCTGGTGATCAGATTTTTGATGCCAGAAACCAAAGGCAGGACAATCGAAGAAATCGAACGTTCTTGGCTAAATCAAAAACAGCATCTTGAGACGTCAGGGTGATCGTTTGGAAATCTCGCGCAGGCGTTAGACCGTCGGTCTCAATGATCGTCCGATGATCCAGCGATTCGATGGCGGCTCAAGAACCATTTGCATCGCTAAGCACTCCCAACATTGCTTGAATCGATGGGCGATCCGCTGACATGTCTGCACCCACATAAGCCAAACGCACATTGCCACTTTTGTCGATAATAAATGTTGATGGGTGGGCGAGGTTGGAGGCGATGTTGAAATAGCTAACTGCGCTTAGGTCTTCGTCTAAAACCAGTGGAAAAGGGACGCTATCGACGGCCGACTTCTCTGATTGCTTCGCTGCTTCGACAAATTCATCCAAATGGTCGCGAGCGCCTGGATAGACGACAAGTATTTCGGTATTCAGTTCTTTAAACTTATCGTAGTTCGCAACTAACCGAGACGTTTGCGTCTTGCAAAACGGGCATAGCATGCCACCCCCGAATCCCTCGGTAAATACCAACACCACGTTCTTGTTACCGAGATACTGCTTTAGCTCCACGCGATTTCCTGCTGTATCCAAGAATACCAACCCATCTAGGCCCGTGGGGACTTCAATATTGGATTCGACCTTGTCCTTAAAGATGATGTCGGCGGGATCTGGCATCGCCATTTTCCCCATCGGCATGACGTTGCTAGATCCTTCCCCGGTCTTGACCGAATTTGCTCTGTCCTGTGGCGAACAACCAGCAAACGCAATACCTAGCATCAATGCAATGGTCATCGCCCCGCCAGTCTTAACGAAGGTGTTGGCTTGCATGAAGGTGACCTAGTTTGTGTAAGTAGAATAATGCTCGGAGGAAGCACTTAAGTCAGGTCGGTTGCTGACTTGGCGGATTGTAGGATGCTCAGGCTTCTGTTTGAGTGCCTTAACAAATGGTTCGCCGGACGAGAAAAGACCATCAAGCAAGATTGGTTCTCTGGGATTGTTGGCTGGGAAGATTGCGTAGATCGGGATTGATGCGGCTGAGTTGCCAAGTTTTCGCAACAGTTCATCCAGTTCTGGGTTTGATTCAGTTTTGTCAGCACGAAGTGCGACGGTGCCGCTTTCCAGAATCGCTTTCGCTACCACCTCTGTTTCAATGGCGGATGCTTCATTGGCTTTGCATGTCAGGCACCAGTCAGCGGTGAAGTCGATAAAGACTGGTTTGCCGTCTCGAACCAATGACACAAACAAATCCGGCGAGTAGGTTTGCCATGCGATGTGATCTGGGCTTTGAGATTCAGATTCAGTTTCTTGTTGCAATGATAAATTAACTGCTGTTCCACTGTTAGCCTGAGTAGCGACGAATCGAGTAACGGCCCGCTCGAAGCGTGATTGCATCACCCCTTGTAACCAACCGAAGGAAGTCAACGCTGTGATCGCAACGATGGACGTGGCGATGCCCCAAGCTCGGATTTGTTTGCTGGCCGGAGCGTAACCGGGGGTTTGTGAAGCGTACCAAACCGCCATTCCGATTCCGAGCAACAGAAGTACGGTGGGTACGACTGATGCGATTGGCATGAAGCTCATCAGGTAAACAACCGTTGCCAGCATGATGAAACCCATGAACTGTTTGAACGTGACCATCCAGTTGCCCGGTTTGGGCAGGAAACGAATGGTCGACGGGAACAGGCCCACTAGCAAGTAGGGGCTGGCCATTCCTAGACCCACCGCAGCAAATACGCTGTAGGTTAGGTAGGTCGGTTGGGTAACGGCCCAAGCGAGCGCCGCACCCAAAAAGGGGCCGCTGCAGGGTGTCGCCAACAGCGTGCTGAGGATGCCTTTACTAAACGCCCCGCCGTAACCCTCTTGCTTTGTCGTTCCATTGGCCGCGCCAATGAATCCAGGAAGTGGAATTTCCCAAACACCAAGAAAGCTAAGACCGAATGCGAAAACGATCGCCGATAACGTGACTGTAAATCCAGCGCTGCTAAATTGTTCCCCCCAACCGAGACCTGCAAACACGGCAAGCGTTGCCAAAATCAACATCACTGATAACAGACCTGCGGTGTATGCCAAGTTCATCAACAAGATGCGCTTTCGGTCTGAATTGGCTTGCTGCACAAACGACAGAAGTTTTAGACCGACGACAGGCAGAACACAGGGCATGAAGTTCAGCAAAAAACCCGCGACAAAAGCCAGCGGGATTACCGACCACGCGGATTGAGTTTGCGATGATTTCACCTGTAAATCCGCAAGCGAAAAACTTGCCGACTTGTCGCTTAATTCTTCCGCCGAATCGGTAGCAGCAATGACCGAATCGATTTCCGTCGGAAACTCTGCTTCAAATGTATAGGTGGTCGGTGCGAAACAACGGTCTCCTTGGCACGCCTGGGCGAAAACGGTTCCCGTGATAAGCGTCGGTGAATCGGATGCTTCGGACGCCACATTCCTGCGAATGGTTAAAGGTGCCCGCCAATGGACCGTACCTTCGTATTCATGTAATTCGACGTCGAGTGATTCATGCCTAATCAGGAGGGGCTCTTGGTCTGCTGTGAATTCGCCAACCGATTCAATTTGATCAGGAAGATTGATCACCTCTATCTTGGTGGCAAGAAATGGTTTTGGTTGGGACTGAGCGTAGATGTGAAGCCCATCGACTATCTTTGCCGAAACTACCAGCTCGGCTTGGCCAGCTTGCGTCCGGTGAATTTTGGCGTCAACGCTGACATCCGCCAAAGTCTTCGATTCTTGACCCAGCGAGACAGAAGTCGCTAACGAAAGAGCCAGGATTGGAATGACTCGTAGAATCATGTTTGGGCATCGAAGCATGTCTGGGAATCCCTTTAAATGGACGTCAAGCCGAGTGAGATTTTTTCGGTAAAGACATAAAAAAAGGTTGTACGGTGGGGCACTGCCGTACAACCTCCACGAATAGTCTTCGCTGGCTCAGTTGATGACCGTCAACGATGAGGGCTTCAACCATGAAATGTTTCCTTGCGTCTTCAAAATTTTACCTTCGACGGCAAGCTTCTTGTTTTGAAAACGGTCTTCGTAAATCTGTGGATAGTTTTGATGAGCGTCTTCGATGACGGTGACGCTGCCGTCTTTTCCAACAACCGCCAACCCAAGTTCATCGGGAGAGGCTAACGGCGTGACACCGAATTCGCACGCTGCACATCCACTCCGTCCAACCAGACGGACGCCATTACTCATGGACTTCTTACCCATCTTGTCCATCATTTTTAACTTCGACGTAAACTCTTCGGGCGAATTGCGAAAAACGTTCGCTTCATTGTCCGATGGGAAGAGGTATCGCAAACCGTTGTGGATCACCGTGAAATCAGTTGACCCAGGCATGTGTTTGCCCATCTTCACTAAACAAACAATGCACTCACCATTAACAGCAAGGTCTGTGTTTTCAAATGATCGGGGGGCTGCTTTGAAGGCATCTTTTTCGCTGGCACTCGGGAACAGGTACAGCCGATTCTTGTGCAGCACGGGATGTTGAACGGTTCCCGGAATTCGCTTTCCAGCTTTCTCGTAACAAACGATGCAGTCGCCGTTAAGAGCTGGCACAAATTTTTCTGGGCTGGCATCGAACATCGCTTTGATGTTCTCGCCGGGGAAGTAATACGTTACCCCATCGAAGGTCGAACTGATGTTGGGGCTACCCTTTTCCCACACCTTCTTCATCACTACACAGACCGGGCAGTATCCATCAAGACCAAGCTTGGTGGCGACCGAACTGTGCTCCTTCATCATTGAATTTGATTTGGTTCCCGATCCGTTACTTGGTGTCACGCGATTCATCGCCGGACTATTGGTTGGCTGGCTACTTCTGGCACCGTAGCTTCTGGTGCCGTAGCTTCTGGTGCCGTAGCTTCTTGAGCCACTTTGCCCCAATGAGTCGCTGGCGGTCATCGCCACGGTGAAGGCGGTGGCTGTGAAGACAGAAAGTAAACGTAATTGGGTAAGTCGCAGTTTCATGGCAAGTTTCAGGCCTGAGGGTACGTGGATTGTTTTGTCGTCTCCTGTTTAATGGTGATTGCGGATAGGCGTCCGCCAACATTGCTGAACGCCCGGAAAACACGGGAGAACACGGAAGAACACCTGCGTCTCTTGTTCCGCTCACTTGCCAGAGGGGCATCGACGCGGTCAGTGAATCAATCGCTGATCATCGTGCGTTCACGACATCGAGATGTCCAGACGCAGGGCACACGGCAGTCCGATTGCAGGTCAATGTGTACCGATTTTACTTAACGGATCCCGTGATAGATCCCAACGGTAGGGATCTATCATAAAGTCCAGTGCGAGTATGACTGGTCGGCTATGACTAGACGACTATGACCGGTCGACTGTGACCGATCGGGCGTTGCTAGGCGTCTGAATCCGGTTCCGATGGTGGTTCGGTTGACGGTGGTTCGGCTGATGGCTCAGCACCGCCATCAACAACCGCACCTTCGGTACCATCCACTGGCTGATCTTCAGACTCTTCTTCGGCTGGCACACGGACGACAGCGATTAGCTTGTCATCGTCATCGACGTTCATAATTCGAACGCCTTGCGTGTTGCGACCGATGACATTGATATCACCAGCGGCGATCCGCTGGATTTTACCCTTGCTCGTCATCATGAAAATCTCATCGCCTTCGTCGACGCGAGCGATTCCGATCACTTTCCCGTTTCGTTCGCTGGTGCGAATGTCACGCAATCCTTTGCCGCCGCGTTTCTGGGTTCGGTAGCGAGCACCGGATGCCGAGCTGACTTCGTCGCTGCTATCATCATCCGATGCAGCGGAGTCGTCTTCGGAATCATCGCCAGCGTCCGTATTGGACTCTGAATCATCTGCATTGGGGCCAAAGTAGGTTCGTTTGCCGTAGCCATTTTCGCAGACCGTTAGAAGCGTTGCGTTTGGATCGGCAACGACCATGCCGACGACGTAGTCATCGTCAACCAACTTAATGCCTTTGACACCGGAGGTATTGCGGCCCATCGGACGTGCATCTGATTCACGGAAACGGATCGCCATTCCTTTGGATGTTACTAAAATGACTTCATCGCGCGGGCCAACTACTTTTGCTTCGACCAGTTCGTCGCCATCTCGCAATTTGATTGCGATGATGCCGCCACGTTTGGGTCGACTGTATTGTTCTAAAGGCGTTTTCTTAACCAACCCGCTTCGGGTTGCCATGGCAACGTAGTAGCCTTCTTGATCGAAGTCGCGTATCGCCAAGCACTCGGCAACCTTTTCGTCTTTTTCCAAGTTCAGCAAGTTGACGATCGCGCGGCCCTTGGCATCGCGTGCCAGTTGCGGCAGGTCGTAGACCTTTTGCCAACGAACTTTGCCAGCGGTCGTCAGAAACAGCAGGTAAGCGTGGGTGCTGGCAACGAACAAGTGTTCGATTGGATCTTCATCATCCGTTTTAGCACCTTTGAGTCCCTTACCGCCGCGGCGTTGGGTGTTGTAGACGCTCGATGGTGTTCGCTTGATATACCCTTGGTGTGAAATCGACACGACCATGGTTTCTTCGGTGATTAAATCTTCAAGATCAATGTTGCCGAGCTCTTCCATTGAGATTTCGGTGCGTCGTTCATCACCGAACTTGCGTTTCATCTCCTCAAGATCTTCTTTGATGATCCCGTAGATTCGTTCTTGGCTGCCCAGGATGTCTAGGTAGTCAATGATCTCTTCGAGTAACTCGGCGTGCTCACCGGCAAGTTTTTCTTGCTCCAAGTTGACAAGCTGCCCCAAACGCATTCTTAGGATTTCATCAGTCTGCACACTGGTTAGCGTGTAAGAATCAGATTCACCTCGTTCGACTTGAAATTGAGCAAAGCCCTCATCACCAAGAGCCCGCTGCATCAGCGCCGCCGGGCACTCAATGCCCATCAAGCGTTCTTTCGCTTCGGCTTGAGTTCGTGATTCACGAATTGTTTTGATGATTTGATCGATGTTGGCCAGAGCCAGCAACAATCCTTCGACCGTGTGTTTGCGACGTCGTGCGCGAGCGAGTAGGAACTGGGTTCGGCGACGAATGACGCTGCTGCGGTGACGGACAAATTCCATCAACATTTCTTTGAGCGTCAGTTCGCGCGGCTTACCGTCCACCAGTGCCAGGAAGATGACTGAGAAGGTGGTTTGAAGTGGCGAGAACTGATAAAGCTGATTGATGATGACGTCGGGGTCGCCATCTCGTTTGAGCTCGATAACCAGGCGAACCGGTTCTTTCAAATCGCTCTCGTCGCGAATCGCCGAGATGCCCTTGATCCGTTCGTCATTGACCAAATCAGCGATCTTCTTAACGACACCGTCGCGGGTTTGCTGATACGGGATTTCGTGGATCAGGATTCGTGTGCGAGTGCCTTTCTTTTCTTCGACTGATACTTTCGCACGCAGTGTGATAGTGCTGCGGCCGGTTTTGTAGCCACGTCGAATTCCGCCACGACCACAAATGATACCGCCGGTCGGGAAGTCGGGGCCAGGAACGATCTCGAAGAGTTCTTCATCGGTGATCGCGGGGTTGTCGACCAATGCAATCACTGCGTTGCAGATTTCGGTCGGGTTGTGTGGCGGAATACTGGTTGCCATTCCTACTGCGATACCACCGCTACCGTTGATTAGCAGTGCGGGGAATTTGGCTGGCAAAACCGTCGGTTCGGTGCGAGCTTCATCGTAGGTCGGGATATAGTCGACCGTATCCAGTTTGATGTCTTCCAACATCGCCGCTGCAACCGCCGACAACCGAGCTTCGGTGTACCGCATTGCAGCGGGCGGAAGGC
Source organism: uncultured Rhodopirellula sp. (assembly GCA_964449225.1). GTDB lineage: Bacteria > Planctomycetota > Planctomycetia > Pirellulales > Pirellulaceae > Rubripirellula. The sequence goes on along the minus strand of CAYVAN010000003.1, from coordinate 38,377 downwards.
CAGCGATTGAACCAAAGTTTCCCTGTTTGTCGACCAGCATCCGTCGCATGTTCCATTCTTGGGCCATGCGAACGAGTGTTGGGTAGATGACACTTTCACCGTGCGGGTGATAGTTACCCGATGTATCACCAGAGATCTTTGCGCACTTGACTCGTTTGCTACCTGGACCCAGATTTAGGTCGTTCATCGCAACGAGGATCCGTCGTTGGGACGGCTTCAATCCATCACGAACATCTGGCAGGGCCCGGCTAACGATGACGCTCATCGCGTAGGTCAGGTAGCTGTCACGAAGTTCTTCTTCGATTGGCAGATCGATCATCCGTAAAGCGCCCGCACCACCACCGGCCGCCATGATGCCGTCGTCATCTGGTCCGCCAGTGTCGTCGTCGTTATTGTCGGTACCGTTCTCGTCAGCCAAGGGGAAAGTTCCTTAGTCAGTGGTGGATGAGGACACGCATTGAGTCCTTTTTTTCAGCCCCAGATTGTAGGCTGACGAAGGCTTTCTCACCAGCGGGGGAGCGACTCGCTGCGAGTCCCGTTTAGAAGCGTAAAAGCGTGCTTTTTCCCGTTATTCGCGTTCGTTTTTTGAGTGCTACCGCAGGGAGTGACTGATGATCCGAATTGCCAGTGTCCAAATCGGAAAAGTCGTCTCGGGCGGCGACCCCGATACCCGCGATGTGACCCAGCGATGGTGGTCTAGTGCGTTCGTCAAGCGAGCGGTCGATGGACCGGTTTGCGTAGGACCGATGGGAATCGTCGGTGACGAGGTTGCGGATCAAGTTCATCACGGTGGATTGGAAAAAGCGATGCTTTGCTACAGCCTTGATCACTACCAGTGGTGGAAACAAAAATATCCCGAGCTGGAGATGGGGCCCGGCGGTCTAGGAGAAAACCTGACCATCCAAGGGCAAGACGAAACGAACGCCTGCATCGGAGATCGCTATCGAGTTGGTTCCTGCGAAATCGAGGTCAGTCAACCACGACAACCATGCTGGAAGATCGCACGGAGATGGGGGGTGAAGTTGCTAACCAAAGATGTAGGCCAAAGCGGTTACACCGGTTGGTACGTGCGAGTGATTGTCGCTGGAAAAATCAATGCGGGCGACGAAGTCATGTTGATAAGCAGACCCAATCCAAAATGGCCGATCGCTCGAGCCAATGACATTCGATTTGGGCGGGAAAAAGATGCGAAGGCGGCGGTGCAGCTGAAAGAGCTGCCGGAATTATCTGCCGCGTTTAAGAACGATGTTGAGTCGTAATGAGATCAGCTACGGCGAATCTTGTTTCTAAACTTACGCGGGGGACAACGCTGCGGTCGGGTCGGCGAAGTCTTCTTCGTCGCCAATTAGATCGGCCTTGGCATCTTCGTCCACCAACGGCAAACGAATGAAGTAGAACAAACACAGCGATGCGATCGCGACACTGGCAATGATCCAAATCAAGTTGTATTCAGGGCCGCCGCTAGCGTTGGATACGAATGCTTGAGCAGCCGGATGACTGCTTTGCGCCATTCGTTCGAGCGATACCGAAAGTGCATTATTGGTCATGTGGATCAGAATGCCTGGCAAGACGCTGCCGGTTTTCAGTGCAAGATAACCGAGCAGCAGTCCCATGAACGTGGCGCAAATGGATTGCTGTAACACACCGTGCGAAATGCCAAACATGATCGCCGTGACAAAGACGGCGCGGAGTTTACCGCGATTGCGAACGAGCCCGCCGAAGATAAATCCGCGAAATGCCAATTCCTCGCAAATCGCTGGAATGACTGCCATCAAGAGAATGACCGACAGCAATGGTGCGGAACTGATTTGGTCGGTGAATGGCTTCATCGCCGCGGTCGCCTGTTCGCTAATCGGGTAGGCGTAACTAACGATACCGGCCAGCGTGACGTAGGTCGGGTGCAGACAAATCCCAAACAATACTGCGATCGGCAGCGTCCAAGGATTTGACAAACGAATGCGTAGCGAATGTTTCAGCGATGTTGTCAGTACGGTCGCCATCATCAACGTAGGTGCCAAAATCATTCCGATCTGTGGCATCATGACCAGTTTTGCGATTCCCGCGAAGGTTGTGGGCATTTCAGTGACAACCAGTTTTCCAAAGAACAACGCAACCAGGATAATGGCACCGCAGGAAAATGCCTGAGCCGGCGTTGCGGCGCGTTGTCGGTCTCGCCAAAGGTGACGCACCCATTGGCTAAGTTCCCATTGATCGCCGCCTCCAAATAAAACCGCTTCATCCTCGAATTGTCGACGTGCCCAGGTAACCGCCAACCATAGACATCCTGCGGTCACGGCTGCCACGATTGGTAAATGCAAAATTGCGTGGGCGTATTGGCCTTCGACCAAGGAACGCACCATCAAGAACATGCCTGTTACTGGAATTAAGCTTGTTGCGGCCGTCAAAGTTGTTCCCGGCAACATCGGCAACAAGACAAGAGGCAACGTGACCATCATCAATGGCATGAGATAGTATTGACCTTCTTTGCTGCTGCGCGCCATGGCGGCGACGGCTAATGCCAAAGCACTGAACAGAGCCGAAAGCGGAACGAGAGCGACCAGCAACCACAGCATCGGTACCATCGGTGGTGAACCAACTTGTCCGCCACCGACGCCCATTTGTTTGAATACGAACGAACTGGTCACCAACATGCTGCTAGCATTCAGGATCGCTGTCATCATGCTGAATGATGTGACCGCACCGAGTTTTCCCCAGACAATTTCGCTGCGAAGTGCCGGGCTACAGAGCAGCGTTTCCAGCGTGCCGCGTTCCTTTTCGCCCGCGACTAGGTCGATCGCTGGATAAAAAGCACCGGTCATCGCCCAAACTAGCATGATGAATGGCAGCAGCTTGCTCCAGAATGCCGCTTCACGTGTTCGCTCCGGTGCAATGTCAATATCTGCGAGTTTGAACGGAGCGAGCAAGCTGACGTCAACGCCGGTGGTTTCAAGTCTCTGGCGAACCCATCCGCTTTGCCATTTCGATAAGATGCTGGTTAGTCGGTCACGGGCAACGATCGATTGGTCGGACGCAACGTTGTAGAGCAATTGCATCGAAGCTTCTTCGTCAAAGCTCCGCGCTTGAGGATCAGCAAACTTTGGTGGGATTACTAACACTGCGTCAAAGACGCCGTCTCGCACCCAGTTGTTTGTTGTTTGTCTTACATTTTTGGCTTGATTGAGCACGCCTTCATGTCGGCCAACACCGTTCCACGTGTAGCAGAGCAGGTCCAGGCGTTCGTTATTGTCCGTTAGGCCATCGGCGAAGGTTTCTGTTTTGACCAGCGGGGGGACATCACCGATGAGATGATCGGTGCCGACGACACAAATCGATGTTGGGTGCTGCTGCGTAAACTGAGCGATTTGCATCAGCAGCATGCCTACGAGTGGGTAGAGCAGAATCGGCAAAACGGCGATCGTGAATAGGGTCCGCCGATCACGCAACTGGTCCATCATTTCGCGGGCATAAATCATCCAGACGACCGACAATCGTGGTCGGCCTGCTCGTCTCGCTTGTTCTCTAAGTTGTTCGCTGCGCTCGCTCATCAGATTCCCGCCCTTTGACCATGTGCAAATTCACCGTTTTCGGACGACTCGTGGTTGCTAAGTAGTCCAAAGAACAGTTCTTCAAAGTCATCTTCGCTGTGTCTTGATCGTAATTCGCTTAGCATTCCCGAATCAAGAATCTTGCCGCGGTGCATGATGGCGATACGATCGCACAGACGTTCAACTTCGCTCATGATGTGCGTCGAGAAAATCAGACATTTTCCAGATTCGCGTAGATCGCGAATCACGGTCAGTAGATTTCGAGCAACGAGAACATCCAGGCCAAGGGTGGCCTCGTCAAAGATCAACACCGGTGGGTCATGCACCATTGCTCGTGCAATCGACACCTTCTGTTTCATTCCGGTCGACATCTTGGCACCGGGGGTATCGCGAAACTCGTTCATTCGCAACTGATCGAATAGCGTTTCGACGCGGTCTTTAAGTTGTAGCTTTGGCATGCCATGCAAACGACCAAAGTACTCAACCATTTCCCATGCGGTCATACGGTCATAGATTGCCGTATTGTTGCTGACAAAGCCGATTCGACGTCTCACTTCCGCAGGATCTGCGGCGACATCGAAACCGGCAACCGTGGCGATGCCGGACGTGGAGCTTAAAACGGTGCTTAAGATCCGCAGCACGGTGGTCTTGCCAGCTCCGTTGGGGCCAAGCAATCCAAAGATTTCGCCCGGTTGAACCGAGAACGAAATCCGGTCAACAGCGACGAACTTCCCGCGACTTAGATCGTCATAGGTTTTCGTCAGGTGCTGAACGTGGATCATGGGGACTTTGCTGTCGTATTGAAACGATGATGCAGGTTGTGGCAACTGTCGCCCGTGCGGCGCAGCAGCAGACACAACTTTGCGTACCCTAGATCGTAGCTTGCATCGAAGGCACGCGTGGTTAGCAAGTCAGAATGGTTCCATTCGAACCGAAGAAGTCCCCCGGATTAACTGTTGTATCCGTCAATATCGCGATAAGCATGCAGATGCTGAAGGTTTGACGGCAGTTCATCCGTCTTCTATCAGTTCATCCGTCTTCTATCAGGGCATTCAGGTCGATTGAGTTTCGGCCATATCACGAGCATGGTAGCTGCTGCGTACGAACGGTCCGCTGGCGACCTTTTTGAAGCCCATCGACTTTGCGATCTCGCCAATCTCGTCAAATTCCTCTGGTGGAACGTATCGCACCACGGGCAGATACTTCTCACCGGGTTGTAGATATTGGCCCAACGTCAAAAAGTCGACGTCGTGTTCTCTTAGATCAGCAAACGCATCCAACAGTTCGCCACGTTCCTCGCCGAGCCCCAGCATCAAGCCGCTTTTGGTTTTGACGGTCGGGTCGTATTCCTTCACTTGCTTCATCATCTGAAGCGTCCATCGATAATCGCTTTTGGGACCACGGACGCGGCGATACAATCGTGGAACGGTTTCCATATTGTGATTGAAGACGGTGGGTGCTGCATCGATAACAAGCTTTAGTGCATCCTTGCAGTGAACGAAGTCGGGCGTTAGCACTTCAGTTGTCGCGCCCGTCTTTTCCCGAACAGCGACAACGCAATCGTGGAAGTGCTGAGCACCACCGTCATCCAAATCGTCTCGCGTGACGCTGGTGATCACAACATGCTTCAGCCCCAAGCGTGACGCGGCTTCGGCGACGCGATCGGGTTCGTCGGTTTCGGGCAACTGCGGCGGGCGGCCGCGATGGACGGCACAGAAACCGCACGGACGTGTGCAGACGTTGCCCAAGATCATGAATGTGGCGGTTTGCTGGCTGTAGCATTCCATTCGGTTGGGGCACTTTGCGTTCTCACAAACCGTTTCCAGCTTCAGCTCTTCCATCAAGCTGTCGGTCATATGGTTGGAATTGCTGCGTGGAATCGGCCGTTTCAACCAGCGTGGCAGCCGACCGGTTGCACTGACATCGGTGCCTTCGGGGATTTCGGGTTCGGCGACAACGGGTAGACGAAAGGCCATGCGAGCAAGTTCAAATGAGTGAAGCGGGAAAATGTCTCAGTATTGTAGTCCAGTACCAAATTTTAACGTAGGGTGCCGTGCTTGCACGTCCAGGAAGATAGTTGCGGGTGCACGCACGCACCCCACCAAGTCGTCCAAGAAGAATCATCCACTTCGGTTTTTCACCGCAGCCCCGTACAATCGGGTGACTATGGCCAAGAACAAAAAAAACAAGGGCTCCGTAGGCAAGGGTAAGGCGAAGAAGAAGTCCGAGCCCGGATTCGTGCCCGTTTCCGAAAATCGCAAGGCTCGTCATAAGTACGAGATCTTGGATTCTGTTGAATGCGGCATGATGTTGATGGGCAGCGAGGTGAAATCGATGCGAGACGGCAAATTGTCGCTCGACGAAGCCTACATTCGCACGAAAGACGATTGCCTGTGGCTAGTGGGTGCCGACATAGCCCATTACCGGAATGCCGGTGATTGGAATCACGATCCAAGGCGGCCTCGGAAATTGTTGGTGCGTTCGCGTGAATACGACAGCTTCGCTGGGCGGGCACACGAACGAGGGTTAACGCTGATTCCGCTGCGGGTCTATTTTAATGAACGTGGAATTGCCAAGTGTGTGATGGGTTTAGTCAAAGGTAAAAAGTTGCACGACAAGCGTGAATCACTGAAAAAACGTGACACTGACCGCGGACTTCGCCGCGCGATGAGGCATCGTCGATGAACAAGGAACAGTCGAGAAATGATCCGCTGCTTGCGGCGACCGACATCATCAAATCTTTTGATCAACCAGCTGATCAAAGCGGTGGTAAAGATGGACGTTTGACCGTTTTGGATCTGCCCAGATTCTCGATCGCAAATGGCGAGCAAGTCGCGTTGATCGGCCAAAGTGGTGGCGGCAAAACGACACTGTTGCATCTCTTCGCCGGTTTGTTGGTTCCCGATAGCGGGACGATCAACATTGCCGGAATTGAATTGAGTCGTCTGAGTGAGCAGGGACGCGATCGTTTTCGGGCCGGCAACATTGGGTACGTCTTTCAGACCTTTAATCTGTTGCCCGCGTTTACCGCGATTGAAAATGTCAAGCTGGGAATGTCCTTCGGCCAAGGCAATGTCGACGCTGGACGTGCCGCTGAATTATTGGACCGAGTCGGTTTGGCCGAGCGAGCAAATTATCGCCCCGGCCAATTGAGCGTCGGACAACAACAACGTGTCGCGATCGCACGATCTCTTGCTGGCAGGCCAAAATTATTATTGGCGGATGAACCAACCGCGAACGTTGACCCCACTAGTGCCGAAACTGTTTTGGATTTGATTCGTTCCTCGTGCCGTGACGAAGGCATTTCGTTATTGCTGGTGACTCACGACATGAATGTGGCTCAGCGGTTTGACCGCGTTGACGAACTGGACACGATCAATCGAGCACTCTCGGCCCATTCCAAGCAGGCAATTTGATGTCGCTGTTGACCATCGCATGGCGAAACTTTTGCCATCGCCCTCTTTCCAGTTTATTAACGACGCTTTCCTTGGCACTCGGTGTTGGCCTGGTCGTGTTGGTGTTGTCGATCTTTGGGATCGTTAACGAAGCCTTCACCCGTAACGCGACGTTCGGCTACAACCTGGTTGTCGGTCCTAAGGGAAGTGCACTCCAACTAACGCTCAATAGTGTTTTTTACCTGAGCCAGCCGATCGAGAATCTGCCCTATTCCCAGTACATGGAAATGTTTCCGCAGGCTGATCGTCAAGCGATGGTCGACCAGTTCGGTGGTGATCCGGAATTGGGAAAACGCGATGGAAAGTATGCCGCGTTTGTATCTGGTGGGTACGCGATCCCGTTAGCGCTGGGCGACTATTATGGCACTTTTCGCGTCGTTGGTACGACGACGGATTTCTTTGAAAAGCTACGTCATGGTCCTGAGCTCGATCAGCCTTTTGAGTTTGAGGACGGTGAAGCCTTTCAAGCTGATTCGGAAGCCAACGGATATTTTGAGGCCGTCCTGGGCAGCCGAGTAGCGGCAGAGATGGAAGTTGGTGTTGGTGACCTTCTGTATCCGACACACGGTGATCCCGAAGGCAAGGGCCATGAAGAAGCATTCATGATTACCGGAGTGCTCGCGCCGACGGGAACGCCCAACGACCGCGCAGCCTTCGTCAATCTTGAAGGGTTCTATTTGATGGAAGGTCACGCCAAGCCGGTTGATGAAAGCGAGCGGTTTGATCCGGTGGGCGAGGCTGATAAGTCAAGCGATGACGGTACAGCCGATGGTGAAGGCAACAGACGCTTGTTGTCGATTCCCGAGCGGGAAGTCACCTCGGTTTTGGTTCGAACCGGAAATATGATGTTCGCACCGGGAATGCAGAACATGATCAACGAATCATTGGAAGCGCAAGCGGCAGCTCCGGTGGGCGAGATTTACAAGTTGATGGACGCGATCGTCGGTCCCGTCATGCAAGCGTTGCTTGGGATTACCTTGATCACCTGTTTCGTCGCAGCCGTTGGGATTCTTGTCGCGATCTACAATTCAATGAACGACCGCCGCCGAGACATTGCAGTGATGCGGGCGTTGGGCGCTCGCCGCGAAACGGTCACTGCGATCATCGTTTTTGAGAGTTTTTTGGTGGCAGTGATCGGCGGAGTTCTGGGTTGGATTCTGGCGCACACTGCGATCGTTTTGTACAGCGGGAAGATCGAAGACCAGACCGGAATTAGCGTCAACTTTTTCACGGTCAGCAGCCACGAAATCTACATCCTGCCGGTTGTTTTGGGTTTGGCTTTGCTGGCTGCTTTGTTGCCAGCCTGGTCGGCTTATCGAACCGACGTCGGTTCGAATCTTTCGGCTTAATTCGATTTAAGAAGGATGCTCTCGCTTTATTGCCACCAATTTCCGTCTTCGGTGATTGGTTTTAACGAGCAACGCATCGACTGGATCGCTGAGACCACTTCTTTTGCGGCCCAGTCCATGTCGTCAAGTTCCAGGCGGTATTCCGGCCAGTGTTGTCCGCCTGGCCACAATTGATGGGGTGCCGGCCAGCGATTGTTAGGATCGGTTACCTGCAAGCGAGCGATCAGCCGCGGTGTGCTTGAACAACTTGCCAGACCGCTTGCATTCTCTTCACTGGCAACATCAGTCAGGTCGGGAACAAAGTCAGAAACCCACGCTGTGTTGGTCTCTGGTGCAATGATGGGGTGCCGGCGGGCTGACGATGAATCTTTCGACCGGGCAGGTGCATTGCCGATCACTGACATCGGCTCTGCGATGGGTTGTGATCTGAAAACCGTCAATCCTGGTTCTCGCGAGAGGCGATCGCATAACTCACTGCGAGTCGCTTCGACACCACCTGCCAAAGCCATCGAGGCAACACCCTGATCCAAGTGGGCGGCCAACCTTTGTAGAGACCAGCCAAAACGTGGGTCGCGATAATGGCCCGCAACATCGCATGCGGGACGGAGCACAAACCGCCTCGCTGTGTAGCGAGGATGTGGCACGACTAAGCCGCGACTTCCGCCAATCAATTCGCCATGCAGCACCACATCCAAGTCGATTGACCGGGACCCCCACCGTTTCTTGCGAAGCCGTCCGAGTTTGTCTTCGATGCTTTGCAGTTTCGCCAGAATCTCAGCAGCCGGGGAGTTGGTTTCAAACGCTGCAACGGCATTTAGAAAAGTTTCCTGCCCATCCGGGCCACCGATCGGCGGCGTTTCATACAAGCGACTGGCTGCAAAATGATTGACGCTGTCTTCGGCTGCGATCAACGATGCTGCCTCAGCCAAAACGGCGTCACGATTGCCCAAATTGCTGCCGAAGCTGATCAGACATTGATGTTGGGAACCGGACAAAAGCTGGACGCCGAAATTAGGTTAGGGCAATGGCGGGCAGGTACTATAACTACGCCAATTCTCCATCGCCTGCGAAATGGATCAACTCCGCTGCGACTAATTCTTTCAGATCGTGCAAGAATGTTGCTTTTACCAGGAATGGCTTTGGCTATCGAGTTCATGATCTACCAAATTCACCGTCGACAGGGCGACTTGCCGATTCGGTCTGTTGGGGCGAAGATCCATGCATGCAAAATTCAGAACCTCAAGAAGACGCGCAGAGCCCAGATGAGGTTTTTTTGACCGCCGTTCTGTTCGAGATCGCACTCGGATTGATCGCACTAGCGCTGGGGTGGTGGCTTGGGCCTGACCCGCGTGATTTGGTTCCTAAGTTTTCTTTTGATACCGGGCTGATTGAGTCGCTGCGAGGTTTGATTGCTGGACAAATGGGCTGGGAGTCCGTGAGCGGTGGCATTTTGATAGGGCTGGTGGCCGCGATCCCGATGCTTATTTTGATCGAAATCGTTCGGCGGATTCCGTGTGAACCGGTTCGCGAGCTGGAACGGCTAAGCGACGATGGAATGATGAAAACGCTGCTGAGCCTTCGGCCAATGGAGATGATTGCCATTAGCTTGTGTGCGGGAATCGGCGAAGAATTGTTGTTCCGCGGTTGGTTGATGTATTGGCTAGTGGATGTTCATAACTCGCTGACAACCGCGACGGGCGAGGTGCCAAGCAGCACCACGGCGCTGATGGTCGCGCTGATCGTTTCCTCAATCGCGTTCGGCTTGGTGCATCCGATCAGCAAGCTTTACATCATTTTGGCGGCTGTGATGGGCCTGTATTTCGGCGGGTTAGTGATTTGGACCGGGAATTTGCTGGTCCCGATCACAGCACATGCTGCCTACGATGCGGTTCAAATGCTGGTGACTTCAAGAGCTGAGCGGTCGGGAAACGAGACCAAAACGTCGTAGTTGGCGAGGCCAGGATTTAGCGGATGCTGACTGAACCCTGGCCGGCCCCACTGCGAGAACTGTTGGCGCTGTATTGGGCTGGATCTTTCAAAAGACGACCGCTTCGACGATCGATCAGATTTCGCTATTCTCTGCTGGAATTTGAATCCACCAAACCAGCCACCACCGCCGGACCCAATCCCTGTGCCAGCTCGCGACGACATTAAGAAAATCATGATCATTGGCAGCGGCCCGATCGTTATCGGCCAAGCCTGTGAATTTGACTATTCAGGAACCCAAGCCTGCAAAGCGCTCCGCGAAGAGGGGTACGAGGTTGTGCTGGTCAACAGCAACCCGGCTACGATCATGACCGATCCGGCCACTGCCGACTCAACCTACATCGAACCGCTGACTTGGCAGATGTTGGAGAAAGTCATAGCGGCCGAACGACCCGACGCATTGTTGCCAACCCTGGGCGGTCAAACCGGCTTGAACGCGGCGATGGACTTGGACGCCAACGGAGTGCTTGAAAAGTACGGCGTTGAAATGCTTGGTGCTGATTCCGATGTCATCTCCAAAGCCGAAGAACGCGACCAGTTCAAGGCAGCGATGGAAAAGATTGGTCTGGACGTTTGCAAAGGCTTCACCGTCGGAACCTTGGAAGAAGCACGCAAGGCTCAGATCGAAGTTGGCCTGCCTGCGATCGTTCGCCCAAGTTTTACGATGGGCGGCAGCGGCAGTGCGATCGCTTACAACAAAGACGAATTTGACGTCTTGGTGCAACAGGGCTTGGACCAATCCCCGGTGACCGAAGTCTTGGTCGAGGAATCGATCATCGGTTGGAAAGAATATGAGATGGAAGTGATGCGAGACAAAGATGACAATGTCGTCATCATTTGTAGCATCGAAAACTTTGACGCCATGGGTGTGCATACTGGCGATTCGATCACCGTTGCCCCGGCTCAAACTTTGACCGATAAAGAATACCAACGGATGCGTGACGCATCGCAAGCGGTGATTCGCGAAATTGGTGTCGAAACAGGCGGCAGTAACATTCAATTCGCGATCAAACCTGACACGGGTCGCATGATCGTGATCGAGATGAATCCACGGGTCAGCCGCAGTAGTGCGCTTGCCAGTAAAGCGACTGGGTTTCCAATTGCAAAGATCGCGGCGAAGCTAGCGGTCGGTTACCGTTTGTGGGAATTACCCAACGATATTACGCAAAAGACGAAGGGCTGTTTCGAGCCATCGATTGACTACGTTGTCACCAAAATTCCTCGTTTCGCCTTTGTAAAATTCCCCGAAGCCGATCCGACGCTCATGACGCTAATGAAGAGCGTCGGTGAAACGATGGCTATCGGACGTAGCTTTCGTGAATCGTTTCAAAAAGCCCTTCGCGGTTTGGAAGTCGGCGCTTTCGGATTTGGCAGCGATAGTAAGGACTTGTGGGGCAGTGAAGACCAGCCCAGCATGGACGAGATTATCGCCAAGCTAAGCACACCCACCGCCGAACGAGTGTTTTTTATTCGCTACGCGATGAAAGCAGGGATGTCGATCCAAGAAATTCACGACCTGTCGCGGATCGACATTTGGTTCCTGGACCACCTGTCGCAAATTGTCGAACAGGAAGAGCGGCTGATCGAAATCGGTTCGCTCGATGCGATTGACGCGGACACGATGCGATCGGTCAAACGCGATGGTTTTGCGGACCGCCAGCTCGCCAAAATTTTCGAGACGACGGAAACCAAGGTTCGGGCTCGAAGGCTTGAAATGGGAATTCGTCCTGTATTTAAATCGGTTGATACGTGCGCCGCCGAGTTCGAGGCCTACACGCCTTATTACTACAGCTCCTACGAACAAGAAACCGAGCTGCCGGAACCATCGGACAAAAAACGAATCATCATTTTAGGTGGTGGGCCGAATCGAATCGGACAAGGGATTGAGTTTGACTATTGCTGCTGTCACGCCAGTTTCGCATTGCGCGAACTGGGCATCGAATCGGTGATGGTCAATAGCAACCCGGAAACCGTTAGCACCGACTATGACACTTCGGACATCTTGTTCTTTGAACCGTTGACAATCGAAGATGTGCTGAACATCTGCGATGCGATTAAACCTGATGGAGTCATCGTTCAGTTCGGTGGCCAAACGCCGCTGAACTTGGCGCGTGGATTGCAAGAAGCCGGCGTGCCGATCATCGGAACAAGCGTCGACACCATCGAAGCCGCCGAAGATCGCGAACTGTTCCAACAGTTGATAGAAGAGCTAGGTTTGCGTCAGCCGCCCAGCGGGATCGCGCGAAATATGGACGAAGCTCGCGAAGAGGGCAAGAAAATCGGTTTCCCAATGTTGGTTCGTCCTAGTTTTGTCCTTGGCGGACGTGCCATGGAAATCTGTTACGACCAGCCGCAATTTGAGCGTTACGTTGCCGAAGCTTTTGTGGTCGCCGATGGGCAACCGGTACTGATCGACCGTTTCTTGGAAGACGCCACCGAAGTCGATGTTGATGCGGTTTCCGATGGAACGGATTGTGTCGTGATGGGGATCATGGAACACATCGAAGAAGCCGGCGTTCACTCGGGCGACTCCGCGTGTGCGATCCCGCCTTACAGTTTGACTCAGCCGGTGCTAGCCGAGATTCGTGAAGCGACCAAAAAGCTGGCGAATCGTTTGAAGGTCATTGGGTTGATGAACATTCAGTTCGCGGTGAAGAACGAAGGTGACGGTTTCCAAGTTTACGTTTTGGAAGTCAATCCACGGGCTAGTCGAACGGCACCGTTCGTGGCCAAGGCAACCGGAGTCCCTGTTGCCGCAATCGCAACCAAGGTGATGACAGGGATGACATTAAAGGAATTGGGGGTTGTCTCTGAAGTGATTCCCAAGCATGTTTCGATCAAGGAAAGCGTCTTCCCATTCCGCAAATTTGCTGGCGTGGACATCGTGCTTGGCCCGGAAATGCGAAGTACCGGCGAAGTAATGGGCATCAGCGATCGATTCTCAGTCGCATTTGCCAAAAGCCAAATTGCAGCGGGAAGTATTCTGCCTGAATCCGGCAAAATCTTCTTAAGCATGTCAGCCCGACATAAGGACAAGGTGGTCGCCCTTGGGCGAGAACTTCGTGAACTCGGTTTCGAACTTTTGGCCACCTCCGGAACCGCCGCACGGCTGGCCGAAGGCGGTATCGAGGTGACGGCGATCCGAAAGCTCTCCGAAGGTCACCCTAACTTGATTGATTACTTGAAGAACGACGATGTACAGCTAATTATCAACACGCCAAGTGGCAAGGGTGCTCGCACGGACGAAGGGCAAATTCGTGCTGCCGCCGTGCAAAGTGGTGTGCCCTGCATTACCACGATCGCCGCAGCAGAAGCCGCAGTGCTGGCAATGAACGCGATGCGAGAAGGCCCAATGGAAGTCGAGTCGCTGCAAAGCCGTTACGCCGTCTCCGTTGAATAATGAATTGTGGCCGAACGTTCTGCGGTCGGACGATTGCCAATCTAACCTTGGATCATTTGGTCACATCGAACCAATGCCTTCAAACATGCCTACTGAACCTAGCAAAGCCGACGAACTTTCCTTTGATCCCGCTAGCCTGAAAATGTTAGTTGTGGACAATGAGGCCGCGCACGCAAGGGCGATGACAGAGTCGCTAGAAAAAGTTGGCTACGTTTGCGAAGTCGCTACCAGTGGTCCCGAAGCGGCCGGGATGATCCAACGCGAAAACTATGACATCATCATTACCGACATGGTGATGAACGATGTCGACGGGATGAAGATTCTGTCGTTGGCAAAAGAAAAATTGCCTGAATGCGAAATCGTGATGGTGACCGGGCATGCAACCGTCCCCGTTGCAGTCGAAGCGATGCAGAAGGGCGCGTTTAATTTTCTTGAAAAGCCCATTACCCCCAATCGTTTGCGCGCAATCGCGGAAAAGGCTGCCGAAGCAGTTTCGCTTCGCAAACAAAATACGGAACTGTTACAGCGGCTTGATGAGCGTTTTGGTTTCGAGGGAATCATCTACACCAGTAAGAAGATGCAGGAGGTCGTCGATCGTGTTCGCCGCATTGCTGCAACCGATGCAACCGTTCTGATTACCGGCGAAAACGGAACGGGAAAAGAAGTGATCGCGCAGGCGATTCATCAAAACAGCCCGCGTCGTAATAAGCGAATTGTGGCGATGAACACTGGTGCGATTGCTGAAAATTTGGTCGAAAGCGAACTGTTCGGTCACGTCAAAGGTTCCTTCACCGATGCTGTTTCTGATCGCGAGGGAGCTTTTCAATACGCCAACGGTGGTTCGCTGTTTTTGGATGAAGTCGGTGACATGCCCGCCAGCACTCAGATCAAGTTGCTGCGAGTCTTGGAAGAAAGCAAAGTGACGCGTGTTGGTGACAACAAGGCGACCAAGGTCAACGTTCGATTGATTTCAGCCACCAACCGACCGCTGGAAGATTTAATTGATGCGGGCACGTTTCGGCGCGACCTTTACCATCGCTTGAAAGTTATCACGATTGAATTGCCCTCACTTCGTGAGCGACGTGAAGACGTGGTCCCGTTGATGGATCATTTCCGCAAACAATTTTTACGCCGTCATGACAAACCGGTCGCCCACTTCACGCCAGCGACGACCAAGCGATTCTTTGCCTATGATTGGCCGGGCAACGTTCGCCAGTTGCGTAACTTTGTCGAAACAATGGTTGTGCTGGACACCGACGGATCATTGGATATCGATGACCTGCCACCGGAGCTTGTCGATGCCGACGACTCATCGAGTTTCGACGACGCGCCCGCATTGGTCACCGGAGGTGGCAATTCAGATCTAATCGGCCAGCCACTCGCCGTGATCGAAAAATGGGCGATCGAAGAAACATTGAAGCTGACCGGCGATAACCGCGAAGAAGCCGCCAAGGTGCTTCAAATAGGGGCTCGGACACTGTATCGCCGCTTGGATCAGTACAAGAGCGAAGAAGAGGGCTAAGCAGCCTTCAAACATCGAACCATGGTAGCTGATCCGCCAGCAGTTACGCGTTTGCTTCTTCGTCGTCGGATCGTGGGATCGGTTCAGGTTCACCACCGACGATCATGTCTCGGTCAATTTGTGACTCGACCCACTGCACAATTTTGTCGGTTGCTTGGCGGTTGTATTTTAAGTCATCGACGACAAAGGTCCGTGACACACCTTCGTCGGTTTTATAGTGGAAAACTCCGATGCCTTTTTTGTCCCACTTCTCTTTGTTGAATTGATGGACCTGAGAGATTTTCATTTCTTGGCCCCAGCTATTCTTTAAGCTGTCTTCGGTTGATTCGATCCAACTTTCTTTGTCCATGAAGTACTTGGCCAACAGTGGTAAGCCGATCAGGATTCCCAACACAATAAAAACATACTGGTAAACAATTTTGCTTCGCAACGCTTCGCTGGTTTCATCTTCACTTGGAATTCGCTTGCTGAAGCCTTCTTGTTTTGCGAGTGCTTCCCATCGCTCTACCCGGTCCTCTTCGTCCAAACGAGGGTTGGAACGAATCTCTGAATCAAGTTTCTCCCAGGCTTCCAATCGAGGAAGTCCAGCCGGATACTTGACGAATCCGTCGTACACTGACAACGCAGCAAAGCCTAAAAGGCCAAGTGCGATCAATAAGTATTTTAGTAGAAATTTAGATTCGGGAACGGCGCGTGTATTCATCAGAGTGCTTTTGGGGACGTGGGCATTGCACAAGCTTTGCAGAAGACCTGCCTTTGCAAGAAATTTCAGCTTGCGGCAAATCCAGCTAGGAGAAGCCTAGCTTAAGCAGAATCCGAGGTAAATTGGCACGCAAATTGGTATCAAAACTAAGCTCAATTAGTTGGACTTGATGAAACGATCTGGGGTGCCGTTGGGAATTAGCTTGAACCGTGGATCAGTCTCGATCGTGCGAATCGCCCGAGCTTTTCCCAGGTACTTGCGTCGCAGATCAACAAACGGCCGATCGCGAGCTTCCTTGGATGCGTCGTACGTTGGGTTGATTGCTGGGGTGTATTTGACGTCAACGTTTTGGTCAATCCAGTCGTTTAGTTTGACAAACAAATGACGAGCTTTCTCGGGCATTGAAGCAGACAGTTCGTTCTTTTCAAACGGATCGTCCGCGATATTGTAAAGCCGAAGCACGCCTGACCAGTCGTAGATCAGTTTCCAGTCACCTTCTCGGATCGCGGAAGAGGGAGCTGACGGGAAACCGTCGTCCGGATTAACGACAACTACGTTGAGCGGATAGTGCCAGAAGAATGTGTCTCGCGAATAGGTTGCGTTCGTGTTCTTTGGATCATCAAGTAGTGACGCAAGACTGCGACCGTCGATACCACCAGGGCGGAGGAATTTAGAAGCGTCATAACCGGTCAGTTCTAAGGTTGTTGGAAAAACATCGTTGCAGTCGACGGGCACATCGCACCAGCGATCACCTTCGATGTGCCCTGTCCAACGTACGACCATGGGCACGCGAATTCCGCCTTCAAAGTGAAGTGCCTTGCCGCCCTTGAACGGTGCATTATTCGTGGCCACAGGGTCAGTGTAAGTTACCCCGCCGTTGTCGCTGATGAAAATGACCAGTGTGTTTTCATCGAGTCCCGTTGATTCGAGCGTATCGAGAATACGGCCGACAGAAATGTCTAAACGCTTCAGCATCGCCGCGTAGGTTGGATTGTCATGCCCATTCCAACCCCGCGTCGATTTTTGCTGAAAGTGTGCAACGTCGTTAGCGCGGCCTTGAAAGGGAGTGTGAACCGCAAAGTGAGAGAAGTGCAGAAAGAATGGCTTGCCGTTGTTCTGATTCGATTTTGCCTGCGAGCGAAGAAAGTCCACGGCATGTTGGGTCAGTTCATCGGTTAAGTATTCCTGGTGAAAGTTCTTTCCCGACTTGCCACGGCGTAGTTTTTCCTGCGGTGTTGTCGGGAAAATTAGCTTTTTACTGTCCCAAATTGCTCTCCAATTGAAGTAGGGCGAACCGCCTTCGTCGAGATAGGAGAGTTCCTCAAATCCCTGGTCGGAAGGTTGCCAGCCCTCCGATCCGTGTCCGCCCAAGTGCCATTTGCCGATAAACACCGAACGATGATTTGGCATCGCTTCGGCGAGTGTGATTTCATCTTCTCCGTTGTCCAAAGGGTGACCCGACGCCAGCCCGTCGCGTGTCGTTCCGTTTACCAACGCTTGCTGGATCTCGATTTTGTCTTGCCATACCAGTGCATCTTGTGCCAGGTATCCAGCGGGTGGATCAATCGCTTGATTGTAGAAAGTGCGAACGTTTCCACCGACCGCAGTCGTAAATCCAGTACGCGCGGCGTACTTTCCGGTCAAAAGGCTTGCCCTCGCTGGTGAACACAGGTGGCAAGCGTAGGCTTGTGAAAACGCCAACCCTTCTTTTACAAATCGATCGATATTGGGCGTTTCATAGAACATCTCATTTTTGGCGGCTCCGGTGAACCTTGCCGCATAAGCATTGGTGTCAACGATACCGAGATCGTCTGCCAAAATAATAATGACGTTAGGTTGGTCGGCGTCGACGATCGTAAATTCGCAGTTCATTCCTAGCATGAAGCCAAGCAGAAGGAACCATTTCGGAATGTAATGTTGCATTAGGATTTTCAATGATGATGAGCCGCAGTCGCCGCTGAGTTTTAACAATGGAGGCGCCCTAGAAAGGCTTTCCGGAAACAGATTTCGCGGTGTCAGAAACGGTTAAGATGTGTTGACCCGGTGTAAGGATTCGTTCACGAATCGAACTCTCTTGAACCTTAATCGTCGCCGTTGTGTTTGGTGGTATGGAGACCGTCCAACGGATCTTTGAGTCAATCCTTTCCCAGTGGCTCTTGATAGGACCGTAGTGAGAGTTGAAATCAACTCGAACCCAGTCAAGCGTTTTGGGAAAAACGGGTTGCAGAAAAAAGTGTTTGTACCCTGGCGTTTTTGGATCTGGCTGGACGCCACCCAAGCCGTGATAGAACCACGAATCGTAGCCGCCTTGGAAGGGATGGCTAAGCGATCGATCTGGTGCTTCCATCGTCACGGGATCGAAAGCCCCTTTACGTTCCCACAGCGAAGTACCATTTAAGTCATCAAACAAATAGTGAAAACCTGGATGACCTTTTGCATGGAAGGTTCCCATCGCCGTATCGGTGTAACCGGCTTTGGATAGTGCGGGATAGAGCCACCGGTGGCCCAACGCACCCACCGACGCGTGTCCTTGCCAATCCACTGTTACGTTTTGTTTCAGCGAGGCTGCGACCGCGTCAACCAAGTTCTCTGGAACGATTCCGAACGAAAGTGCCATCGAGTCGGCAGTTTGACTTCCGTAGCTGTTTCTAGCAGCGTCGAAGAATTGTTCATGGAAAGCTCTCGCTGATTCGTCGCTCCATGACTTGTACATGGCTGCTTGGCTGGGATCATGCAAGACATTCGCGATGCTGGTCATGATTTTGGACGCGTACACGAACAATGCGGTCGTCGTGATTGCCGGGGGCGTCCATTGCGGTTTGCCAGCTCCGCCGACTCGTGGTGTTCCAGGTGTTTTTACTGGGTCGCACCAGTCACCGTAGCCGACCGGAATGATTCCATCTTTTTGCAGTGAATGATAATGGGTCATGAATTTTTGCAACTGCGAATAGTGTTCGGCGAGCGTTTGCTTATCCGCGTAGTTCAGGTAGTGTTCCCACGCGATCAACACTTGTGCTACCGCCCAATCAGGCGTGCTGGAAAAACCGCGTTTGCCGGGGACAATGCAGGGGCTTTTTTGTTCGTTGGTGCGGAAATCATCCAGGTACTTTTCCCAGAACGAGCCCATGTCAAAATTGCAATTCGACATGGTGACGGTTGCGTGTGCATCGCCGGTCCACCCGCAGCGTTCTCGGATAGGACAGTCCGAAGGGATGCTAATCAAATTTGATTCATAGGTCCAAAGTGCAGTCTGGTGGATTCGGTTTAGATGCGGATCGGATGAAACGAATGTTCCTCGTTGGTTGACACCGCTGCGAATCAAGTGACCGGTTAATAGGTCGATCCTCGGTTTTTCTGTTAGTCCAGTTATTTCGACATATCGAAAACCATGCCAGGTAAACGAAGGGGTCCAATCGCTTTCGTTTTCTTCTTTGGCGATGTAGCAATCGACTTGGTGGACGGTTGTGGCAAAGGCCCCATCGCTCAGTTGGTTAATGTTTCCTTTTTCATCAGCCCATTCGCTATAGCGCAGGTAAATCGCCTGTCCCGCGGTGAGCGACGTCTCGCTTAGATTAAGTGTCGCCAAGCCAGTGAAGTTTTGTCCAAAGTCGAAAACCCAAACCTCCGGTTCTGGGTTTAAAACCGCGACAGGGGTGATGCTTCGAGCCTGACTAACAGGCGGTAACAACTGCGCCTCAAGACGCTCAGTGGGGCTGTTGATTACCTCGGCAGCGGGCTTCCAATTGGTAGCGGTCTTTCGTGAAGGCAGTTCAAATTTCTTTGGGATTTCTAAACGCGCGTCGTACACCTCACCTGCGTAGACATTGTTCTTGATCACGGGTGACGGATGCGTCAGCCAGCTTGCGTCGGATGCGATTGTTTCGATCTCTCCGTCGTCATAGGTGAGTTCTAACTGAATGATCAACAGTGGCTGGCCATAGCGAAACGCTGGATTAAACGCGACATTCTGTCCGTAGAATCCTTCGCCTAGATGAGCAGAAATGGTGTGCCTGTTTTGCTGCTGGTCGTCGTTGGTTAGTAATCCCTCGACATCATCCACATCGTAAAGTATTCGTTTTTGAAAATCAGTCTGTGCGGGATTCATCATACGGTCGCTGACCTTCTTTCCATTTAGAAAGACCTCGACGTATCCGCCTGCGCTGCTGTAGAGCCGGGCCTTTGCGATTGGTTTTGAAACCGTGAAAGTTTTGCGGAACCATGTTGCTGGCGCGACACGACGCAGTCGCTTGGCGCCGGTGAGTTGTGCGTTACCGTTTTTATCGACCGAGTGCCCCGCGAGTTCATACCATCGCTTGAGGGCTGGGGTGGGTTTGACTGGTTTTGGGACGTCCGCGTGAATCCACTTGGCCTTCCAATCGTCTGCGTTTAACAATCCCATTTCCCACGTCGCAGGTTTGCTCCATTGACCGGGCTGATCCTGTTCACTTGACCATACCCTAACACGCCAATGACAAGTTTGCCGGGATCGAAGCGGCTTACCTGAATAGGCAATGTTCAGCGAAGAACCTGATTCGATTTTCCCGCTGTCCCAAAGGTCAGGTGCCTGAGACTTTAAGGCATCCTCACTGGTCGCGACGTGAACTTGATAAGCCCATTGTTTGGTGACCTTCGATTGCCAAGAAAGTCGCGGGGTGGATCTTTCTACATTTAGTGGTCGAGCATTCCATTCACAGAGCAATTGATCTGGATGGCTGCGGGCGGTCGCCCATTCTGCCGAAGCATGAAACGTGCAGATCAATGCCACCGCGATGCCGATCAATTTTAGTATGGAAGAGGCTCTAACATTCATGCGTATTTACTCTGCAGTTTGTTGATCGGTGTGTTTGGCTATGACTTTGAACAGATCTACTGGGTCGAACGGTTTTGCGACGTAGGCATCCATTCCTGATGCGAGGCAGTGTTCCTCGTCTCCCTTCATCGCACCGGCGGTCATCGCAATGATTGGGATGTGACGACCTGAGCTCTTTTCTTTTTGACGGATAATTCGAGTTGCTTCATACCCGTCCATGTTTGGCATTTGGATATCCATTAGCACGAGATCAAAGTCTTCCTTTTCGATCGCTTCGACAGCTTCTACGCCATCATTTGCAATGACTGTGTCGTGCCCCTGCCGCGACAAAATCCCAATTGCGACTTTTTGATTTACCATGCCATCTTCGGCGATCAAGATTCTCAACTTTTTCGGTTGTGTTGGTCTCTGGGAAGATCCTTGGCTAGACGTTGCATCTTCCATTTTTTCGCCTGCATTGGATTTGGTGGAAACCAGCGAACAAAGCAGATCCGAGTGGAGCAAGGGTTTTTGCATGTGCCTTGTGATGCCCATGATCTGGCAACGCTGTAAGTCACTAGCTTTCGCATCGCATGACATCATGATGGTTCGTAGATCTTCGTTATCGGTCGCCCGAATGATCTGCTGAGCCAATCGAAAACTGTCGATGTCCGGCATGTCACTGTCGATCATTACGGCCTGGAATGTAGTCGTTTTTGACGCGTTTTTGATCTCCGACAGAGCATCGAGTCCACGGTCATGTGTGACGACGTTTACTCCCCAATCGCTTAGCAGGTTACTTAAGATTTGCAAACTTGATCGGTTTTTATCAACAACCAGCACCCTTGTTTGAGCTAGCAGGTCCGAAGACGGCATGACTGGTTGATGGTCATCAAGGGTTAGCTTGGCGGTGAAGAAGAACTTTGCTCCTTTATCTAATTCGCTTTCGACCCAGATTCGGCCGTTCATCATGTCGACTAGCTGAGACGAAATGGAGAGTCCCAGACCGGTTCCTCCATAGCGTTTCGTTGTCGATGCATCAGCTTGTCGGAAGGATTCGAAGATCTTTTCTTGGTGACCAGTCGAAATTCCGATTCCAGTGTCGCGAACGGAAAACAGAAGTTGTACTGAGTCATTGTCGCAGGCCTGCTGGACGACCTGCACTTCCACTTCGCCATGTTCGGTAAACTTGATCGCATTGCCGACTAGGTTGACAATGATCTGAGCAAGTCTTCCGGCATCGCCGACGAGGCGATCAGGAAGATCAGGGGCGAACCGGCAAAGCAGTTCCAATCCTTTTGGGCCTGCGCGACTTGACAAAGAGTGCAGGGTTTGGCCCACACATTCACGCAAACTAAATGCTTGATGGTCTAGGTCCAACTTCCCAGCTTCGATTTTAGAGAAGTCTAGGATGTCATTAAGCAATCGTAACAATGAATTGGCGGAATACTTAATCATCGTCAAGTAGTCACGCTGTTCGGCGGTTGTCTTTGTGTCCAGCAGCAGCTCCGTCATGCCAATGACCCCGTTCATTGGAGTGCGGATTTCATGGCTCATGTTTGCCAGGAATTCGCTTTTGGCTTGATTGGCATGTTCGGCAACTTCTTTGGCTTTTCGGACTTCCTTTTCGGCTTTTTCTCGTTCGGTCACATCCCGAAACATGATTTGGATACCCGCCACGTTTCCGCGGACATCATGAACGGGGCCCTTATAAACTTCGTAAAAAGAGGTTCCACCATCTCGGTTGGTATGCGGTTCAATTTCGTGGATTCCTTCGCCAGTATTGATGACGTGTTCATCATCCTGACGATATTTTGCTGATCGATCGTGCTGAAACAATTCTTCGTCAGTCTTCCCAACTAGTTCTTCAAGATCCAAGTGCAGAAGATCACAGTAGAGTTGGTTAGCAAAAACGATTCGCCTCCTTTTGTCCTTTCGCACCAAGTGCATGGGCATGTTTTCAACCAGCGATGAATAGATCGCTTCGGATCCCTGCCAAGTTTTGGAATCTCGGTATTCGTCCGGCGATTGACCTTCACTTTCTTGGAAGATCTGCCGCATGTGTTCTAAGCTGGAAAAACCCGCCAGATCGGCGATTGCCTTGGTGGGCAAATTTGTTTCACCAAGTAATCGCTGTGCTCGGCTTACGCGGCAATGGTTAATCTCCTGCAGGACGGAATGTCCTTTTGCTTTGCTAAATCTCTGGTCTAGATTCTCTTCGTTTGTGTTAAGTTCAACAGCAATGTCGCCGGCGGTGATGGGCGAATGACTACGGGTCCAGATGATTTCAATGGCTTCTTCGGCAACGGGGTCTTTAGGGTTTGTTGAAAGCGATTTTTGGTCCTTCTGCGACATTAAGGGGCCAGCTTGAACTAACTCAATCGCATCGCCGACCAGGCTCAATCCTTGCAAAGAAAGCAGAACGGAATCTCGGACCGGGTTGCCTTGAACCAGATCCAAAAGGCGGTCAAATTTAGCGATGAAGCCACTGCATTCGCCAGGCTGCGTGAATGCCGACTTTGGCCACAATTGATTAAAGCAACTGAGTCGGTGCATCAAATTTCCGCTCAGTGATATCCAGCGTTCATGCCATCCCGTTTGCAGCTCGGGCCGATACCGATGCCATTGTCCCGGCGTTAGAAAGAACAACGCGTCACCTTGGAAAGATGTTAATGGGACGCTTTCTGATTCAAACTCACCGGCCCCGCCGGTTACCATCAGCAACTGGAATTCAGGTAACGTTCGTCCATTTTCCCAACTGAAATCGTAAAGTTGCGGGTGTCCAGCGAGTGGGTAATCTTGTCCGGGCAAAGTGGTCGAGCGACCAACGCCGGTAAGGTAAGCACCCCAATGGATCGCTTGTTCGTTAACGGGAAGGTAATGATGAAACGCTTTTTGATTTGGCATCATATTCGTGTCCTTTGGGGCGTTTCAACTATCCTACCCCAATCGCACTTGCGACGCTGTGGTCAGTGTTTTTCTGTTGATGTGGTTACTCGGTGATGGTTGCATTGGCTGCGGTGTAGGCGTCATGACCGGTTGAATTGCCAGGCAACACGGGGTGCTGATTCTTTGGCAGAAACGCAGCGTGCTGGGCAATCGTTATTTGGGACCCTGGTTGTAATGCTAAGTTGGTCCATTCATGCGGATCGATATCCAGGTCATAGAGTTCGCGTGATCCATCGCGATATTGGATCAGCCGATATCGATCCGAGCGGATTGAAACATTGCCACGTCCGAAACTCGTCACGGCGGGGTGGTCCCACCTGCTGGTTGGATCTTTGATTAACGGCACTAGGCTCTGTCCTTGTTGCTGATCGTTCGATGGCAATCCGGCCAGCTGCAATAAAGTCGGATAGACGTCAATCAATTCTACTGGTTTAGAAACGCGTTGGCCCTGTTGCGTTCCCGGTGCCAGAATCACAAGCGGTACACGCGTTCCATCTTCCCAAAGCGTACGCTTTGCCCATCGCTGTTTTTCACCCAAGTGGAAGCCATGATCGGAGAACAAAACGATGATCGTATTTTCCGCATACCGGCTTGATTTCAAAGCATCGATTACGATTCCCACACAGTGATCTGCAAACGTCACTGATGCCAAGTAGGACTGTACCGCATGCCGCCATTGGTCGGCCCCAGTCATCCAATCGTGCGTAGGCGAGACGTGTTTTAGATTCGTCAGGTCAATCGCATATTGGCTCAAGTCATCGCGGTCATCTTCACGAACGCTAGGAAGTTCGACTTGATTGATTGGATGCATGTCAAACCATTTTTGGGGAACGCACATCGGGACGTGCGGCCGATAAAAACCCACACCCATGAAAAACGGTTTGTCATGATCAGCGTTCAATTGATTGACAGCCCACTTTGCAGCTTTGATGTCGGGCATCTGGTCATCGTTGGCTGGGTATGGCCCCCAGTCCCAAAGCGGATGTCCGTGCGGCTGAGAGATCTTTTTGTCGGGGCTTGGTCCGAAACCGCCAGTGGGTTGATATTGCAGGAAAAATCGGGCGTCACCTTGATGGAAAATTTTTCCTGCGGCGAGCGTCTGGTAACCGTTTGCCGCGAATGCCTCGGGCATGGTTCGAATGCCTTTTAAAGCGGGGGCTTGTTTTAAGTCGGGTGACAAAAAATACAAACCAGTCGTGTGAGGGTATCGACCCGTCATCATGCTGGCGCGGGATGGGCCGCATACCGGTGATTGGCAATGCGCGTTGGTGAATAAAGTCCCCATCTTTGCAACACGATCAATGTTGGGAGTCTTGGCTTGCGGATGTCCGCCAAGGCAACCAACCCAATCATTGAGATCATCGACTGAGATCAGCAAGACATTCGGTTTTTCATTCGCGAGTGCGGGCCAATAGCTTTCGCTGATCAGGCAGCAGAGCAGGACGCACAGTAGGACTAGGTTTTTCACCGTCATGCCAGTATCACCAGTGTGCCACTTAACTACGAATCTATCCTCAATTCACTTTTTCTTTCCGACATATCTTTTGTGCCGTGGGTTTCCGCCTGACATGATGTAGGCAATCAAGTCTCGGACCTCTTCGGCATTGAGGCGATCGAGCAATCCAGCTGGCATTTGCGATACCTTTGATGCTTCGATCAGTTCGACTGAATCCGCCTCGACTTCGATTGCTTTGGCATTCTCGTCGATTGGATAAACGGTTAGGTCGCCATTGTCTTTCTCGATAACGAGTCCAACTAAAATTTGCCCGTCGTCGGTCAGGACTTGCGATGATCCGTATTGATCAGAGATGTTTTTGCTGGGATGAATGATCGCTTCGACCAGATAATGATCATCGAACTTATTTGGAACGCTGGTAAGGTCGGGGCCGATAGAACCGCCCAGGCCATTCAAGCGATGACATGAGGCACATTTGCCGCTGAAGTAGAGAGATCGCCCACGCGTGAAGTTAGCTTCGCCTTGGCTCGCAGCGATTGCTTGATCAACGGTCCATTGTTGTCCTGGTCCGACCGGATCTGTGATTGGAAAATCGGGGGTGGGATCGAAACTTTCACCTGTGATGTCTTCCAGTGCCTCTCGCGTGGTATCGCTGCAGGTTGCAAGGGATTCATCCCGGATTCGTGTCAAGTATCCGCCGTAGCTTGCACCTCCCTTGGCTTTTGCCGCTTCATTGATGAATTCGAAGAAGGATCTTCGCAGATCTAAGGTCCATCCGTTTCGTAAGTTTCGAATCATGAATGCGTACATGATTTCGCGGGTTGGTGGATGAGCATTTAGCATCCTGTCGATTGCCGGGCCATAGCGAGCATTTCGTTGGGCCAGTTCGGACCAAGCCGGTAGAATCGGCGGGCGACGTTGTTCGATAAGTTGCATCACTTTTTTGGGTAACGTCTCATCGCGAAGGAATGCCAATACTCGAATCAGTTCGGTCGTGACATCGTTGTTAGAGCTTGGCATCAGCGGTCGCAGTTGCTCGATCACAGCGGTTCGTTGTTGATCGCTTGGTGTGGCAAGTCGATCAAACGTGAGCGCGTAGCCGCGAAGCATGCCCAACAATTTTGCATTATCGATTTTTGCCGCATCCAACGAAAGCAAACCCTGCAAAATCAACGGCATGTGGCTTGCATCACCCATTCGGGCAAGTGCGACGGAGGCTGTGATCTTGGCCTGCGGGGCCGATTCGGTCGATACGCGGTCTGCCCAGCTTTCGACAGGTTGGCTTTCGACAGCCACACGTGCTGCGTGACGAAGAAAGCGATCGTCGCTGGATAGAAAAGGCCAAGCGGTCTTAATTGCGTCGGGGTTTTTGGCTGCGTGAAACGTTTCAAGCATGCGTCGCTGTTGAACCGCATCTAAAGCATTGGCACTGGAAGCGTTTGAACTCGCTTCCTTGGGTTCATCACAGGAATCGGACCCGGTATAGCGAACTCGAAAAATCCCTGAGGCCATACCACGGCCACCCACCGTAAAGTAGAGATTGCCGTCATGGCCCACGACTGCATCGGTCAGGGGTAGAGGCGAACTGTAAATGAACGGTTCCGCCTCGCCACGGTAGCCCGCGCCGTCGGGAACCATGTGAATGGCGTAGATGGTTCCAAAGGTCCAATCCAGTGCAAATAATGCGTCCTGGTACTTCGTCGGAAAACGAGTGCCTTCGCCGGAGACCAGCCCGGTTGGCGATCCAGGGCCAATTTCTACGACCGGTGGCAATGAATCTTCATAATAGGTTGGCCATTTCGCCGACCCACTACGCCAACCAAAGTCTGACCCGCTAACCGCTTGGCAAATTCGAGTGGGGCGGTACCAGGGCAGACCCAAGTCCCATTCCATGTCGGCATCGTAGGTAAATAGATCGCCGTTTCGATTCAGTGCGATGTCATATTCGTTTCGATAGCCGATCGATTGAACCGTTTGTTCGTGCGTTTCTGGATCAAGCCGAGTGATCCAACCACCGGGAGCTTTTCGATTCCGAGCGTGACCACGACTGTCCCACATCCGCGGCAACAAAAGCCCCTCGTACCAGGTGGGCACGGTACTGGCGACATGTTTGGCCAGCGGTGCCGCATTTCCACCAACCATGTACAAACCCATGCCGTCTTCGGTTGGCATGACCGCGTGATTGCCATGTTCCCCGCCGCCCGTGGTGCCGGGTATCTTTTCCATGGTGTCAAGAACATCGTCGCCATCGGAATCCGTCAGCCTCAATAGATTTCCGCCATTGACGTGACACCACAGGCTATCAAACGCCCACGTGAGACCTTGCGCTGCCGAAACTTTTTCGAGTGGTCCGACCGAAACTTTTTCAATCAGCGGAGTCTCGCTTGATTCCTTGGATGGCAAAGTGATTCGATACAGGCCTGCTTTGGCTTGGTCGCAAGCATACAAACGACCTTGCGGATCAGTCGCCAATGAAACCCAACTGCCTTGGTCATTGGTCGTTGTATAAATCCGCTCGACCTGGAATCCGTCTGGTGCATGGATTTGGGGTTCAGCGGCTGAACCAACTTGGCTTAGGTCGTCTACTGTTGGTGTTTTGGATCCAGGTTTTGCAGCAGATTCTGATGTGGTCAATTCGCCGATCAGCGCAGCACCTTCAAGTTCGCTTAGCTTCCGGATTTTTAGATTTTTGAATTCGGCCTTCATCGGTGGGCCTTTGTGAAGCTGAAGCCCCAGTAAGCCACTTTGCTTGGCGTCTGCTCGGTTGTCGGTCACATCCACGGTTGTGACGCCATTGATCTGATGAATCATCCGATTGCCGACTGCAACGATTCGCAATTCGTTCCATTGGTCGGTCGCCGTTGGAGGAATCGGTGGCAGATTGCCGACGACCTGCTTCTTTCCGTTGGCGGGGATCTCAACACGTTGTCCGCCGGTGGCAATGATTCCCCGCCCTGTTTTCTCGCTATACATCATCCCCAGGTATTCGCGTTTGGGGTGCAGGTCTGCCTGGTATCCGGCAAGTGCTAATGCAGCTTCATTGACGTATGTGCTTCGATACTGCACGCCTGAATTCGATGCATCAAATCGAACGGTGCAATAAAACTCAAAGTCGCTTACCTCGCCGCCCTGCCAAACCAAAAATGTGTTTGCCTTGATGGGACTATCTGCATTGGTTTGCCCAACGATCACGCCCTCTTTCACAGACCATAGCGACTGCTTGCCCTTCCATCCGTTGAGTGTTTTTCCATCAAACATTGGTTGGAATACGGGCTGATCAGCAACGCCGATCACGCAAAATGAAGCCAAGACGGCAAAGCAAGTAAGTCGGTTCACGAGAGTATTCGGCCTATTTTTGGAGTTCTGCGAAACAGAGCCTTCGTATGATAGTTGTTTTATTGGCCATCGGTTGAGGATTTGTCGGGTGGTCAATTTTGCTGTTAGAATCTCGGGCATGGAAATATCAAGCAAAGAATTTGGGTCCACGATCGATGGGCAGCCCGTTGAACGATTTTCGTTGACAAACTCGCACGGACACAGCGTCGATTTAATGTCATGGGGGGCCTCTTTGTTGGATGTGCGAGTTCCTGACCGTGAAGGCAGAATTGCGAACGTCAATTGCGTATTCAAGTCACTGGCCCCCTACCTGGTAAAGCATCCCTATTTTGGTAGCAGTGTTGGTCGCTATGCCAATCGCATCGGCGGTGCGAAGTTCACCATTGACGGGATTGAGTACCCATTGATGGTCAATCACAAAACACACCAATTGCACGGGGGCAAGGATAATTTTGCCTTCCAAAACTGGGATAGCGAGGGCTACCAAGATGATGCAGGTGTCGGCGTCCGCTTTTCACTTCGCAGTCCAGACGGCCACGAAGGCTTTCCGGGCAATGTTTGTGTTACCCTCGACTATCACTGGAACGAACAAAACGAATTGTCATTTCAATTCGGGGCAACGACGGATAAGCCAACGCACGTTAATTTGACCAATCACAGCTATTGGAACCTCGCTGGCATTGGCACCGGAACGATTCTTGACCACCAGTTAAAACTTGAATCCGATCAATACGTAGACGTCGATCAGGACTCGATCGCTACGGGTAAATTGAAGGACGTTTCAGGAACTCCGTTTGACTTCCGCGATGCAACCGCTCTTGGTGATCGCAACGATCAGTTGCCTCAAACACTTGGATACGACCATTGCTTAGTGGTCCGTGGTGAAATCGGAACCCTTCGCGATTGTGCATCGGTTCATGATCCCAAATCAGGTCGGCACATGAAGGTGCAGACGACGCAACCGGGCGTTCAGTTGTATGTCGGCGGCAATTTGCCCGGTGGTGAGAAATCGGCCGGGATCGAACCACATCAGGCATTCTGTTTAGAAACGCAGCATTACCCTGATACCCCCAACCAAGATTCGTTTCCCAGCACGTTGCTGCGTCCCGGAGACGTATTGAATGAAAAGACGGTTCACCGATTCAGCGTGAAGTAGAGTGCTTGAAGTCTTCGATGAAACGTGACGCTGATCTTGGACTCAGCTATCGTTCGTTTTCAATATGCGTTTCAGTACGTATTTCGTTGGGCACGCGGGCCAGGGCGTCATCATCCAAAACGTACGTTTGGCCAATCAGTTCGGCGTCGTGATTGATTAAGTCCGGAAACCGAATGCCGGGCAAAGCTTCGACAGCAAAGATTTCTTGAACGCCCGAGTCGAACTTGCAAAAGCCCAGCGTTTGGCCTGTTTCAATATTTAGAACCCAGACCCCGCATGAACGCTCTTCTGAATTTTTCATTCGATCAACCAATGGAATGCCGCTGAAGGTGGCTGATTCGCGAACCTGGGATAAGCCAATGAACGCTAGCGGACCGAGGAAACTTAAGCCGCGTGTAAAGCCGGGAAACCAGGCGATTGATTGATACTTCCCCGTTGCCAAGTCGACGGTGCCGAACGATCCTTCGCCACTTTCAAGCAACCACAACTGGTTGCGATACCAACGTGGCGAGTGAGGCATCGACAGCCCTTGTGCGATGATCTCGTCTGAATCGACATCGATTAGCAATCCGCCGTCGCGTTTGTTTTCTCGCCAACCTCCGGGCGTGTTGGTTTCGCCCAAAGCAGTGACATACTTCACTTGGCCATCGCGAACACCAAGCCCGTTGAGGTGGCAGTAGTCGCCCGGCGAAAGTTGCTGGACAAACTTAGGTTGCCAGACGGGGGTAAAGCTGTTTTGGTCGCTGCGTTTGGCCAGGCAACTAAACGCTGTGTTGGCGAATACTAATTCACGGGGATCACCCGCGTTATCCGAATTCACAAATGCCATTTCGTGGATCTGAATATCGCCGGTGCAATGACTGCGGCGCGGAATGTAGCAAGCATCGTGCTTTGAAAGCTCACTCGAATCATTTTCCGAATCATCAAGCTTGGTACAAACTGCCGGTACGTTGTGATATTCCCAAATGTCGATTCCGCATCCCACCACTAGTCGACCGCGATCAATCGCAAGTCCCATGGGTTTGTTCAGGTTACGGAAATGAGTGTTGAGTGTGCCGTTATCCGAACGCAACATGACCAGCTTGCCGGCCTGATAAGTCGTTACCAGTAGGGATGCGCCCAACTCCTCAAGCAACATCGGGAGCGGCGTTGTGTGAACGCTGCTAAGCGGCTCTGGCTCTGGCGTCAGTGCTGTCATGAGGCCGCCGGGCCGTCATCTGTCCGCTGGCAATACGGTAACGATCGAATTTCGAGCAAAACGATACTCCGTACACTTCGGCTGCGGTGAGCTGCAAGATTCAAAAGATCGTCGTGATGGTTTCATTGCTGTCGAAACGCCAACAGCGAAACGCTTAATCAATCCCACCACCACTGACCGTCGGCCAGGCTATTGGGGCCTTCGGTTGTCTTCACAGCGACGGTTTCGCCATTGGTGTCAACTGTTAAGCGGTCTTTGTTGAGTGCGATGCGCGGTTGCATTTGCACTCCGCCGCCAAGTGGTGTCATGAGAGTGTTGCCACGCCAGACGGCGTTGACGGCTGTTTCGACTTGTTCGGGGGCCGTATAGGTTTCCACGCGAACCTTGGACTCGTCCATCAGGGTTTCTGCGTTCCAATTGGCTTGGGTGTAGAAATCTTGTTGTTGGATGTAGGCCGCTGCGATTGCGACATCGATCAGCTGACGCAGTTCGCCATAGACCCGCACGCGTGATGCGATCAGGTTGAACTTGTTGGTGAAGTCTTGGCAGAACGCTTGGCTTGCCTTGTTAGCCCGACCGCCCTTGATTCGATTGCCACCGGCAACGCGTTCGTTCGCGCCGACCAATTGCACGCCACGTTCTTTGATTTTCATCGCCAATCCATCTTCGCTGACCGCGATGCCATCATAATTGGGTTGGAAGTACCAACGTTCCATCGCGTTGGAAGCGACAGCCTTGGGGTTGGCTCGATCGACGTAACTACGAAAGGCAAGTGGTAGTTTTTCCAGACCGATACCGATCAGTTTCATGCGGTAATCGGCCTCGACCAAAACGCGGGCGAAGTGGGTGGTGTCTGGAATTCCTCGAAAGGTGACTTGTTGTAGACCAAGATTGTTTTTCAGGCCGGAAGCCAACCGGCGTGCATCATTAGGTTGAACACGTCCGCGAACCGACGAAAGAAATGTCTGCATTTTCCGCAAGCCTTCAGGCGTCGGATCAATCGAAACGCTGATGACTGAATTGCCAGCTGCTCCGGGGGCGTAAGCTCGCATCGCGGTCACCAAGTCTTCCAGCAGAACGACTGGGCGTCCTGTTTGAACCCCAATCAAACGGTCGGTGGGGTCCGCGAAGAAGCCTTCGGCTGGACCCGCGATCACGATGTCTTTGGTTTCGGGATAGAAGAAGACGTACTGCACCGAAGTTAAGCCAGCGAGCGCGTTCATTTCTTCGCTTGGATTGTTCCCCGCAGCGACTTGCTCGGCGATCGCTTTTTCGAGTCGGTTGAGCGAGATTTTTCGCAACGCACTCGTTTGCATCACGTTGGCGTCTTCACCACGAACGGCTGCTTTGGCGGCCTGGAAGCGTTGAACTGCCAATCGCGGGTCGAATTGACGGACTTTTAACACGCCTGTGGCATCGACATCGATACCGGCGATTGGGTTACCGAAGATGATGTCACCACCGTCGTCGCCTCCGCCACCATCAACCTGTGCGTGTACCGAAGCGGAAGACACAAACAAACCGGCAGCCAACGCTGCTAAGAATGCGATACGGTTCAAATTGTTCATGGGAGGTGAAACGCCAGAGGCTCACGTGATTTAATTAGAAATGTCGCTGCTGGACTCCTGGTGGGCAGCCAGCGGTGGCCCAAGCGTTCAGAAAACCGCCTAGGTTCCACCCTGACGATAATCGCCCGATGGCGATCGATCAACAAATCAGACCTCTGGCACGGCAATTGTCAGGCGAAAAATTTGGGTTGTGAGTATTTTGACGCCAGGAGCCCGTTGGCGGCTTCCAGGTAGCAGACCCGCTGCCCCGTCTAACGATGGTCGCCGGTGTCGTTTAGAATTTCGGTCATTGTGGCGGATTTGACGAAACGACTCCCTAAACCTTGGAATGATCGATGAGCGGCGACTGTGATTTTGGACTAATTGGACTGGCCGTGATGGGCGAAAACTTGGCTCTGAACGTCGAAAGCCGGGGATACAAGGTTGCGGTCTACAACCGCACCACATCCAAGGTCGACGCTTTGATGGAGGGCCGAGCCAAAGGCAAAAACTTCGTCGGTGCCCACACGATCGAAGAATTTGTCAAAGCCGTCAAAAGGCCTCGCAAGTTGATGATGCTGGTCAAAGCCGGTCCAGCGGTGGATGCGATTATCGAACAATTGCTGCCCTACTGCGAACCAGGTGACATCATCATCGATGGCGGTAACGAGCAGTATCAGCACACCGAACGCCGCACCAAGCAAGTCGAAGCGGCTGGTTTGTTGTACGTCGGTTGTGGCGTTTCCGGCGGTGAAGAAGGTGCCTTGAAAGGACCTAGCCTGATGCCGGGCGGCTCCGCAGACGCTTGGCCGCACATTAAGGAAATGTTCCAAGCGATCGCCGCCAAGGTTGGTCCCAACAACGAAATTCCCTGCTGCGAATGGCTGGGCAGTGGCGGCGCGGGCAACTACGTCAAGATGGTTCACAACGGCATCGAATACGGCGATATGCAGTTAATCTGCGAAGCCTATCAATTGCTGCACGAGCTTGGTGGATTATCCAATGACGAGCTGTACGACGTGTTCGACGAGTGGAATCGCGGTGATTTGCAGAGCTACTTGATCGAAATTTCTCGGGATATTTTCAGCGTCAAGGACGACCAGGGTGGCGATGGTCACTTGGTCGACAAGATCCTGGATGTTGCCGGTGCAAAAGGGACGGGCAAATGGATGAGCCAGTTGGCACTCGACTTGGGCGTCCCCAGCACGCTCGTCACAACGGCTGTGTTTGCACGCGGTTTGTCAGCTCAGAAAGAAGCACGTGTTCGAGCCAGCAAGTCGCTTGATGGCCCATCGGCTGATTCCAACCCCGAAATGCAGGCGTTGGCCAAGTCACTGGTCGGTGACCGGGCCGAGTTTATCGAAGCGGTACGTCAAGCATTGTACGCGTCGAAGATCGTTTCCTACGCCCAAGGGTTTGTGCAGCTTCAAGCCGCGTCAGCCGAACACGGCTGGGGACTCGATTACGGTGCGGCGGCATTGTTGTGGCGGGGCGGATGCATCATTCGTGCACAGTTCCTCGATCGCATCAAGGAAGCCTTCGACGCCGATCCGAACTTGGAAAACCTGTTGTTGACGGAGTTTTTCGAGAAGGCTGTTGAAAATTCGCAAGAGAAATGGCGTAAGGTCGTCGCAGTCGCATCGATCATGGGAATCCCGGTTCCCGCCTTTAGCACGGCCCTATGCTACTACGACGGCTACCGAATGGCCCGTTTACCAGCAAACATGTTGCAAGCTCAGCGAGACTACTTCGGTGCCCACACGTACCAGCGAACCGATATGGAAGGCACCTTCCACAGCGAATGGATCCAGCTTCGCAAAGAGCCGAAGGCGTAAAGGAAACTTTCCAGACGCTTCCTCCAGTGTCGCGACTGTTTCAGGTTTTGGGCATGAAAAACGCGAGCTTTGCAGCTCGCGTTAAGGTGATCAACCATGCCGATAAGGTTTGCCTGTCACTTAAAGCAGGTCATTACTGGCGGCTAGCGTTTTGTTGATTTCAGCATATCAGTGAGCGCCTCGTCCAGCTCCGCTGCTCGGATGTTGTGGCGAACCACTTTGCCTGAGGCATCGATTAGCATCATCGTGGGCAACGTTTGTACGCCCAGCGAGGTCGCCAGTCGGCTTTGTTCTAGGCCGCCGGGTTCGAACAATTGTGCCCATGGCAGTGGCGTTTCTTTCAGGTAGGAAACTGCCATGTCGGCGGTGGCGTCGACATTGACGCCGACGACTTGCAAGCCTGCTCGTTTGTAGTTGGCCTGTAAGCGACGCAGTAGCTTCATGTCTTGCTTGCAGGGCTCGCACCAGGTGGCCCAGTAATGAATCACGACGGGACGGCCGCGAAGCGCCGCTAGCTTAAAAGAACGGCCGTCGAGGGTCTCGCCTTCCAGTCCGATTCGTCGGCCCACAGATTCAAGTCGCTTGACGGCACCAGCGGCGCGCCTGCCTGCGTCGGTACCTGGGAAGCTGGCGGCGACCTTTTCGTAGAAGCCCAGGGCCTCCTTTTCCTTGTCCTCGAACTCTTTGCTGAGCGCTAATTGCAACCATGCTCGGGCTGCTTCAGGGGTTCTTGGGTAGCGATCGACGAAGCCTGTCAGTGCATCGAGGTACCATTCCTGAACTTCAGCGAAATCAGCTTTAGGTGTTTGGCGGACGACGTATTCGGCGCTGATGGCCTCGAAATCCGCATAAGCTTGCAGCGACTTGTCGTTACCGGCTTGCTTGCGAGAAACGGTGCGAAGGCGTTTGACACCATCGGGGTAGGCACCGCTTTGGACAGCTACGCTGAGCGTGTCGACTAATTGTCGAACCCAGGTTTCGCGGTCGGTTGCGCTGCCGGATTGGTCGATCAAGGATTCGATGATGTCGCTTCGTCGCGCGTGAAGTTTGGCCAAGTCTTTCTCTTTGGTGGCCGATGCCAACGCGGTGTCGATGTCTTCCAATTCTGTAACCAAACGCTGGGTTTCTTGCCCCAGTCCACCGCTTCCGGCGGTCTCGGCACGTGCAGAATCGGACGTAAAGAAGTTACCGCGACTCATTGCAATCGTTTCGCCATCGGTGCCCAGTGATGGCAAGTCGACTAAACGCCATACGTCGCCGGCCTTAACGAGCGTGCCAACCATCAATTGGCCGTTTTCGCCTCCATTTTCATACATGGCGACTGCGTTTTCGTAGACGATGATGTCTTCGGTGGATCCATCGGTTCCAGCCGGTACAACGCCGGGGGTGGACGCCGCAAATTGAACCCAGCGAGCATCTCGTGAGACCGCATTTTGTCGTTTTGCGAGCCCCTTAAAATCGCTTGCCGCGCGAGACGCCTTGGTCGCGATTTGCCTCATTTTGGATCGTCCCATGCCAAGTGATTTGACTTCTGATGGGGTGATCAGCAGCGCCGCAAAACGCTCGGCATCGGAATCCCTTAGTGCTTCGACCAGTTCTAGTGAGACTTCTTCGGCAGAAATTTGTTTCCAGCGGTCAATTTGGCCATCTTCGTTTTCGTCGATGCCCCAGCGTGTGCCGCTTGTGCCCAGCCACCTGTATTGGTCCGCCTTGCCGTCAAAATCGTCATCAATGTCTCGGTAGACCTCGACACCAAATTTGAAATAGCTCCACAGGTCAACTTTTTTGTCACCATTGGTGTCGGCAAATCGACGAAGCATCGATCCATCAGGCCCGGACACTTGCCAGCCCGACCACCCTTTTCGATCAATGTCCGACACTTTGCAGAACTTCGCTTGGTCTGCGGGGACTCGTTCAAAATCAAC
Source organism: uncultured Rhodopirellula sp. (assembly GCA_964449225.1). GTDB lineage: Bacteria > Planctomycetota > Planctomycetia > Pirellulales > Pirellulaceae > Rubripirellula. Next base: position 2,226 of record CAYVAN010000003.1, on the reverse strand, counting down.
ATCGGGTTGAACGGGTTCCAACTTCAGTGCGTCCGATGCGGCTGGTCCAGCAGCGTGTAGCGAGGCGGAAAACAGGCAAAGGCAGCAAAAAACGATACCGCAGGAGAAAGTTGTTCTCAGCTTTGGTCTGAATAAAAACTGGGAACTCATCAGATGATCCGTCATTCTAGTTTCTCTTTTTTTGGCTAGCTTTGAACGTTGTTGGATCAAAGCGTGGGTAAATGTGTCGGTTTTCACGCTTGCATTGTGCCGAACCATCCTTGCTGTGCAAATGTCACTTTCTGAGCGATCTTTGTTGACTTCTGGCAAGGTCGCGTGCCGATCCACCAATCTTACCGAAGAGTCGGAGCAAAAATCCAATCACTTTCGCGATGGGCTTCCCTTTACAGCGGGCGCACATTCCGTATGATTCGTCGCTCTGATTTGGCGGTTGTTCTGACTTGCCCCAGCGATAGACAGTGATTGCACTGTGTTTCGATTGGAGCAATGGAAGGTTCAGCAGCAGATTCGGGCGTATAGCTCAGTTGGTTAGAGCGCGTCGCTGATAACGACGAGGTCCCAGATTCGAGTTCTGGTACGCCCATAGAAGAGAGGCTTTTAGCATCTAGCTTTTAGCATCTAGCTTTTAGCATCTAGCTTTTAGCGATCAGCTTTTGTAAACTCCGAAGCTAATTGCTAAACGCTATCAGTTAATAGCTTTTGAGGGGGTGTAGCTCAGTTGGGAGAGCGCTGCCTTTGCAAGGCAGATGTCGTCGGTTCAAGTCCGTCCACCTCCATTTGCAGAATTGTTTCAAAAGGCACTTGTGGAAACACTTGCCTTCTGCAACAACCTGCGACCCCGCAAACGTCAACGCCGATTTCGGCCTGGCGAATGCAAAGCAGAAAAGTTTCAAAAAGGCACTTGTGGAAACACTCGCCTTCTGTAACAACCTGCGACCCGCAGCGACGGACCCAGTTTTGGAAAAGTCGCTGCAAACGTCTCTGAGAAGACCGCAAGAAACTAATTTCATTTTCTTGCCAACACTCGGTTGACGCCAACAAGAGGCGACGCTAATCTTCGCCTCCCACTTGGGAAACGCCTGACACGCAGGCAACCGGATGAATCTCGGTACGAGATTTGCCCGGCTGCTTTCGAGTAGCGTCTTCGGCTTAGCTGGATGAACTTCAGCGGCTGAAAACTGATATTTTGACAATTTGGTTGTTTGGTAATTGGCATCTAGAGAAATCTAGATAGAAGTGCATTGCCTTTGATTTGGGTCGACGCTTTTCGTCGGCAACTTGTTGCTGCGATTTGAGGAGGATCCACGGAGAAGGTGATGCAAGAAGAAGAGTTCTTTTGGAAGCGTTGTCGGCTTTAGTTTTCTTGCTTTTTGGCATTGTGAACGATGGTCGGCACAGAATTCGAATAAAGGATTTCTTGCTAGTTGTTGGACGAGGCTTTTGCCTTTGCTTGTTTCGCAAGCGGTGGTGATTGCTGGTTTCAGCAGCGAATGTGATATCGTTAATAACTAACTGATTGAAATTGCGTGCTTCAGGTGACGACTTCTGCCAAGCTTGCTTGGTGGTTTGTTTTCAGTTCTGAGTTCGGGATTTCGACGGCCAAGTTATCAAGGGCACATGGGGGATGTCTTGGCATAAAGTGTTAAAAGGGCGTGGAAGTCTGCGAAATGCCTGGGGGAGCTGACAAACAAGCAATGATCCCGGGATTCCTGAAAACGGCCTACTGAATACATAGGTAGGCACGTAACAACCTGGTGAACTGAAACATCTAAGTAACCAGAGGAAGAGAAAGAAAAATCGATTCCGTAAGTAGCGGCGAGCGAAAGCGGAACAGCCCAAACCGCGGAGGTTTCCTCTGCGGGGTTGTAGGACTCCAATATCTGATTGTGAATGGCTAGTGGAAGATTCTGGAAAGTTTCGCCACAGAGGGTGACAGTCCCGTACACGAAAGCTAAACACACGGTAGGAGCACCTGAGTAGGTCCAGTCACGTGAAACCTGGACTGAATCCACGGGGACCATCCCGTAAGGCTAAATACTCCTTTATGACCGATAGCGTACCAGTAGCGTGAGTGAATGGTGAGAAGAACCCCTGCTAGGGGAGGAATGTGAACCTGAAACCATGTGCCTACAAGCGGTCGGAGCTCTATGGGCTAGTTTACTAGTCAACGAGTGACGGCGTGCCTTTTGCATAATGATCCGGCGAGTTGTGGTATGCGGCTTGGTT
>CAYVAN010000002.1:30185-66170 GCA_964449225.1 uncultured Rhodopirellula sp. | reverse complement strand
CGTTTCGACAGTCTAAGGGGAATCTAGCCGTTGATGTTTGGTTGGGCGATGAAGCGGTAGGGAACGATGATTCGATGCGATCTGAAATCATGCTCTGGTTTGATCGCAACAACCAATATCCCGTCGGCGGAAAGAACCTTGTCGGCACATACACGTTTGGCGGCGCGACATGGGATTTATACATTGGCGAGCTGTCCAAAGGTGGGACGACGCTCAATACCTTTATCGCTCAACAACCGATCTACGAAGGCGTCATTAATTTTCTGGTGCCACTCGACATCGTAAAGTCACAGGGTCGGATTCATGATTCCAGCTACCTTGGCGGATTTGAATTAGGCAATGAGATCTACCTGGGGAAAGGCAGCACCAACATCAAAAAATTCCACGTCGATGTGCGACCCAAAAGCCATCCAACAGACAAATTGCATCATTGGAGTTTTGATGACCAACCGCTGGGAAAAATTCGTATCGATGGACAAACAGGATTTGACACTGGCGTCACAAATGACTCGCAAGCAAAGTCCCGAACGGTCGTGGCTCGGTTCCGGTTAGACGAGCATCAATCAAATCAGGTCATCTATCAAGAAGGCGGGACGTCCAGCGGATTGTCGATTGGTGTGGCGGCAGGCCAAATCCATGTTTCCAACTGGAATACGATCGACGGCACGATCAAGCATAGTGTCGGCAGCTCTCCACTGATTTCCCCAATGAAATCCAGCGACAAACACCCCGATTCTTACACCAATCTGGTTGCAATGGTTGATGACGACACGCATCAGATGACGGTGATCGTCAACGGAAAAACTGGGGCCAAACAGGTGTACCACGGTCTAGCTGCGAATCGAGGCACCACAACGCTTGGTTACACCGACGTGACACTGCGACACATCCAAGGCGTCTCTGGCGCAACTGGAACCATGGTAGGTGTGTTAGATGAAGTGTCAGTGTACGACCGAGCGCTGACACCAGACGAAATTTCAACCTTCAAATAAAACTATGATCGTTTCAAAACGCTTTTTTCTAATCGCCATCGGGCTAGCTCTCATTGTCGTTGGGATGGCCGGTGACATTGTTTCTGCCCAACGGCCGAACATTTTATTTATTGGTGTTGACGACTTAAGACCGGAACTCGGTTGTTATGGCGCGGAACACATTCGATCGCCCAACATCGATCAACTGGCGTTGGAAAGCACCCGCTTTGACCATGCGTATTGTCAGCAGGCAGTTTGCTTGCCATCGCGAATCAGCTTGTTCACCGGCATGCATCCAGAATCGACGGGAGTGCATGACTTGCACACGCACTTTCGCGACACCATTCCCAACGTCGTCACGTTGACCGAGCACCTGGGCAAACACGGCTACAAAACGATTGGCATGGGTAAGGTCTACCACGATGAGCAAAAATCAGAATGGGATCGTTGGATTAACCCTTCGAAAAACTCCCCCTATCACCGCCCGGAAATCCTAACCGAACTTCAGCAACGCGAAGCCGAAGCATCCAGCAAGGGACTCAAGGGGCATCGCCTACGTCAGTACACCAAGGGACCGTCAGTCGAGAGTGCGGATCGACCAGACATTGAATACGAAGACGGAAGAATCACGCAGACTGCAATCAAGCAAATGAGAAAAACGGGGAAACGTCCGTTCTTTCTAACAGTGGGATACCGCAAGCCACACTTGCCGTTTATCGCCCCAAAGCGTTACTGGGATCGGTACAACCGGAATGAAATTACGCTTCCTAATAACTATTTCCTCCCCAAAGATGCACCGCAAATTTCATTGATGAATTGGGGCGAACTACGCGCCTATTCCGACATTCCGTCCACGGGGCCTGTTCCGAAAGACAAAGCCAGAGAACTGATCCACGGCTATTACGCGTGCATCAGTTTTATTGATGAGCAGATTGGTCTGCTATTAAGAGAGCTGAAAAAAACTGGATTAGAAAAGAACACGATTGTCGTACTCTGGAGCGACCACGGTTGGAAGCTCGGCGAGCACGCGATGTGGTGCAAGCATACGAACTTTGAAATTGATGCGCGCGTACCGTTACTGATCCGCATGCCCAACGCGGAAAAGGGCGGCAAGATATCCAGCGAAATGGTCGAACTGGTGGATCTTTATCCAACGCTTTGCGAGCTTGCAGGAATCAAAACTCCGTCGGCATGCGAAGGCAGAAGCCTTGCTCCAATTTTGCGAGGCGAAAACGTGAGCGATTGGCGGCAACATGCGTTAAGCCAGTACAAACGATCGCGTAAGACAGGCGGTGACATCACCGGTTACAGCATCAAATACCAAGACGTTCGTTACACAGAATGGATCAACAATGATTCCGGCAAGCGTACCGCCACTGAGTTCTATGATCACCAAAATGATCCTAATGAAAACACCAATGCAGTCTCAACACTTTCAAATGAACAGCGTCGTTCGCTGTCCCAGACTCTGGAATTAGCTCGTAAAAGCGGTGGTTACGATAGCGAATGAGACCTTTGAACAAGAGAACAACACTGATGAATCCAACCAATCTCCAAAGCCTGTTTTTCGTGCTGGCTTGCACCATGTTTTTTCCGTTTGATGCCGTCGCGGCCGATTCAGCTAAAAGCAACATCATTCTTTTTTTTGTGGATGACTTTGGACAACGCGATCTGTCTTGTTACGGAAGTGAACTGTACGAAACGCCTCACATGGATCGGCTGGCTGCTGATGGAATGCGGTTTACCAACGCGTACTCGGCTTATCCACGCTGCGTCCCTTCGCGTCAGGGATTGATGTCGGGAAAATACCCATCGCGGATCGAGTTCGAGTCCAGCCAGTCAGGCAACCAAGAACACCATCTGCCGCTTAGCGAGGTAACGTTTGGCGAAGCTCTAAAAGAAGACGGCTATCAGACGTGTTACATCGGTAAATGGCACCTAGGTCACGAAGGCGGTGATCCTGGAAAGCAAGGTTTCGACACCATCATTCACACGGGATCGGCAGGTGCAACGGGAAGCTATTTCTATCCGTTCCCAACAGAGAAAGGCCTCACCGTCCAAAATCCTGTTAAGTGCAAAGAAGGGGACTACCTAACTGACCGGTTGACCGATGAAGCGGTGAACTACATCGCAAAGCAAGGTGACAAACCATTCTTGATGGTGATGGCCCACTACGCAGTCCACACTCCACTAGAGGCCCCCGAGGAAACCGAACGAAAATACAAAAAGAAAATTCGAAAGATGGGAATCCAAATGGGCGGCAAACGCGATGACCCTGATCTAGTGAAAGATCGTCAAGGCTTCGTCAAAACGGTTCAAAACAATCCAACCTATGCTGCAATGGTTGAAGCGACCGACACCAGTCTGGGGCGAATTGTTAAAGCCGTCAAAGACGCTGGTAAGCAAGAAGAAACCATTATTATCATGACGTCCGATCATGGCGGACTCTCAACACGAGGTACTGAAAACCATCGTCCACTGGCAACGTCAAATTCGCCTCTAAGGCAAGGTAAAGGATCGATCTTTGAAGGTGGCACGCGTGTTCCTTTGATCGTTAAGTGGCCAGGCAGAGTGCAACCGGGCACTGTTTCAAAAGCACCCGTGACCGGAACAGACCACTATCCAACCATGCTTGCGATGGTTGGATCGTCGCTTCGTCCACAGCAACATGTCGACGGACGAAACTATGTCACAGCTTTGCTGGGGCAACCTTACCAGCGTGATCCAATGTTCTGGTACAAGTGGCAGGCACGACCCGACAGCACTGGCGACACGCGTGCAATCTCGTACTTGGATGGAGACTACAAGTTGATCCAATGGCTAGACGAGGATCTGGTCGAGTTGTTTGATCTAAGCAAAGACATCAGTGAGCAAGAAAACCTAGCCAATCAAATGCCGGAAAGAACTCAGGCAATGTTGGCCAGCCTTCACGCGATGGAAGCAGACGTAGGTAACTTGCGAAAGAAAGGACTGAAGCAATTGGAGCGTCGTTTGAATCGCAACAAACAGAACAAGTCCAGAAAAAAAGGAAAGTAAGCGAGTGGTACTTTTACAAGATTTAAAGTTCTGCCTATTTTGGTTGGTGGCAAGCTGGCTTGGTCTTGCCAGCGGTTTCGCAGCTGCGGATGATTTTCGCGACCAACCTACTGATGTCGAATCAGTGGTGGACGGCCTGCTATCGCAGTTGACGCTGGAAGAAAAGGTGTCTTTGTGCCACGCCAACAGTAAGTTCACGATCGCTGGCATCAAACGTCTGGGCATTCCTGAAATGTGGATGTCAGATGGTCCCCACGGAGTCCGTGAAGAAATCTCGCGTGACAGTTGGAAATCAGCAAACTGGACCAACGATCACGCAACTTACTTGCCTACGCTGACCGCCGTTGCGGCTTCGTTCAATCCAGAAATGGCAGCGCTGCACGGATCAGTGCTGGGTGCCGAAGCCCGTGATCGTGGCAAGGATGTCATTCTTGGCCCAGGCGTCAATCTGGCTCGCAATCCACTGTATGGGCGCAACTTTGAATACCTAGGCGAAGACCCCTACTTGGCCTCGATCATGGTTGTTCCAGAAATCATTGCCATTCAAAACAACGATGTCGCCGCCTGCGTCAAGCACTATGCCCTTAACACTCAAGAACTCAACCGCACCGGTGTCAACGCACAGCCAGATGAACGTACGCTGCGAGAAATTTATCTGCCCGCATTTGAGGCAGCCGTTAAGGAAGGTGGTGTGCTAACGATGATGGGTGCCTACAACGAATTCCGTGGCACAAACTGCAATCAGTCAAAGCACCTTGTCCGAACCATTCTAAAAGACCAGTGGCGATACAAAGGGCTGTTGATGACTGACTGGGACTGCGACATCAACACGATGGATGCGGCTTTCAACGGCCTGGATATCGAAATGGGAACACGAGCGGATAGTTATGATGACTATTACCTCGCTGACCCTCTACTGAAAGCGATTCAAGCCGGAACAATTCCTGTAGAGATTCTAGACGATAAGGTCCGACGAATTCTGCGAGTCCAAGCATCGATTGGAATGTACAGCAAAGATCGCAAGCCCGGTGCGAGAGGAACACCGCAGCAACACGACGCGGCTAGAACGATCATCGAACAGGGGGTAGTTCTTCTAAAAAACTCCGAGGCTGTGTTGCCGTTAGAACAAGCGAACCTGAAGCATGTCTTGGTAATGGGACCAAACGCCGACGTTCCGCACGGGCATGGCGGCGGTTCGTCCCAAGTGAAGTCACTCTTCGAGGTCACACCGTTGCAAGGTTTGCGGTGCAAATTGGGCGACGACGTAAAGATCACGTACTTCAAAGCCGCAGCGCCGGCCAGTGACGGCCTTCGTCCTATCTCACCAGACTTTGTCATCACCAAAGATTCTGGTGCGGGGACGCCAGCTTGGAAACGATTGACCTATGCAAACGCCGATGACAAAGAACAATCAAATTTTCAATGGGCGACAACTTCTAAGGTTGTATTCGATGATAACGAGCTCCACCATGAACGATTGATCGCCGATGTCCAACCTATCAAGAGTGGAACACACGTCTTTCAAATCGCCGCAGATGGTGACTTTGACCTTTCCATAAACAATCAAACAATTTTGAAAGCAGTTGGTTCGTCGATAGATAAGACGAAGACTGCCGAGGCGGAATTAGAGGCAGGAAAGACCTACAAAGTCCGTTTGATCTATCACGGAAAACACGGTTGCACGATTGGCTGGGAGGCTCCCGGCGACAAAGTTGTTGATCAACAGGTTTACCTGGCCGAAGCAAAGCAAGCCGACGTGGTCATCTATTTTGGCGGCTTGAACCACAGCTATGATCGCGAATCCCAAGACCGTAAAGACATGAAACTGCCCGGTTCCCAAGATCGAGTAATTGAACAACTTGCAAAAGCAAATCACAAAACAATCGTTTTCTTGACAGCCGGGTCAGCGGTCGAAATGCCATGGATAGAAGAAGTCGATTCGTTGATTTGGGGATGGTACGGTGGAATGTTCGCGGGCGATGTCTATGCCGATGTTTTGCTCGGCGATGTCGTTCCATCTGCCAAAATGCCGATCACTCTGCCAAAGAAACTTGTCGACAATCCGCATGTGATTTTGGATGACTACAACGCGCAAGAGTGCAACTATAAGGAATCTGTGTTCATGGGCTATCGTTGGTTTGAACAGCAGAACATCGAACCATTATTTTCATTCGGTCACGGCTTGTCTTACACTGATTTTGAGATGACCGATCTGCGTCTGTCTGCCGACAGCATCCAGCGAAACGAATCATTAAGCATCACCGTGACAGTCACCAACACAGGGAAGCATGCCGGTGGTGAAGTCATCCAGGTTTACGTGCAAGACACTAAATCAAGCGTCCCACGTCCAACCAAGGAACTAAAAGGATTCAAAAAAGTCTTCTTACAGCCAGGAGAATCTTGTGAGGCGGCGGTAAATCTTGGACTCCGTGATCTTTCGTTTTGGGACACTGAAACGAACGACTGGAAAGCAGAACCAGGTGAATTCCAACTGCATGTCGGTGCTTCACTAAGCGACATCAAACTGGTGGATTCCTTTCAATTGAAATGAACAGCCAACCAAAATCTTCAATACAGCTGTTAGCCTTCTTGGTGATCGTCGCATCATTCGTAACAGGGGTTCAAAACGTTGTTGCCGCTAAGCCCGGCAAGCGAAAGTATCGCGACCGATTACCCAAGGTATCAGCACCGCCGACCGTCCCGTTGCCATCGGGGAAAAGACTCCGAATTCTTGCTCCGGTACGTCGTTCCGCTCCGATTTTGATTGGTGCTGCCTCTAATGCTGCTTACTGGGGAACTGAGTCAGAAACTATCTTGAATCGGGAGTTCGGCTTCGTCACGCCTGGCAATGATTTTAAGCAGTCGGCGATCCACCCAGAACCTGATGTATGGCGTTGGGCTAAGGCTGACGATTGGATTCGTCGCTGCGAAGAGAACGATCAAGTGATTCGGCTGCATGGGCCGATCAGCCCTCAATGTTCAAAGTGGACCGTCGAAGACGATCGGACTGCGAAGGAGCTGGAACATAATCTCCGCGAGTTCATGACTGAGTTATGTAAACGTTACAACAAAAAGCAATGCGTGCGATGGATGGACGTCGTCAATGAAACGGTCACACGTGAAGGCGAATGGTTTGGTCCCAAGCCAGGGACTGAAAAGTGGGAAAATCCATGGACCAAAATTGGGTTTGATGAATCTGATCCACTACGACCCCCACTTTACATCAAACAGGCCTTTGAAATTACCAATCGGCACGCGCCACGCATCAAACAACTGATCAACCAACATGGCGACATGGAACAGGCGATGTGGCGTAAGGTTGCCGCGACAGTGGTCTATCTACGCAAAGCAGGATTGCGGGTCGATGGCATTGGATGGCAAGCACACGTCGACGCTGGCTTTGAAAAAGAAACCGACAACATCAAGAACCTACACGCCATGATCAGCTGGGCGCATCGCAATGATCTTGAATTCCATGTCACCGAAAATACGGTGTGGCTCAAAGGCGACATGGCGGGCAACTACGAAGCCCAAGCCGCAACCTATCAAGCGATCCTGCAAACCCTAGTCGAGCACAGTGACACCGGCATCGTCACCTGGAACGCGTGGCAAATCCGCGATACTGAAACACAAAACCCAGATCGCGAAGGTTGCCTATTTGATGCACAAGGAAACGCAAAGCCAGCGTACTTTGCAATCCAGAAACAACTGGCAAAACTCGCAAAACAGTGAGTTCAAAAACAGCAAAAACGCCACAACCGGCGGTTCATTTGCTAGTGTCTCGGCGACCACCAACTGAGCCGATTGACCGAATGACAAGACTTGTCACAATCAAATTGGACTGGATTCACGATCAAGTTTTTTGAATTGCCTAAATGTTCAGGATCAATTGTCGGCAAGCGACTTAAGCTTGGTATTCGCAGGACTAACAGCTCCTCAGACTTGTTCGATTTTCGTTATGGCAATTCTGGTAAACCGAGTCACACGACGACAAACAAGGTAGAGAACCAATGGAATACCTCGCCTACCTCGAAAACCAGTTGCCACCCCCGGTTGAAAAAGAACTTGGGAAATTAAAAGCCATCGACCTATTTGCAGGCAGTGGTGGTTTGGGACTGGGATTCGAAGCTGCGGGAATTCGCACGACTGGTTTTGAATTGAATCAAGACGCCTGTGATTCTTACAGCAAAAATCTGGTCGGCGATTGCCACTGCACCAAGCTGACCGTCGACTCGATCCCAACGGAGTCGGTTGACATTGTTGCTGGCGGTCCGCCATGCCAACCATTCAGTGTTGGCGGCCTACAGAATGGCAAAGCCGATGAAAGAGATGGCTTCCCCGCGTTTCTTGCAACAGTGGATGCGTGCAATCCCGACTTTGTGATATTCGAGAATGTGCGGGGCATGATGTTCCGAAACAAAGCCTACCTCGAAGAAATCAAGCAGCAGCTTGAAGAGCGTGGATTTGTTGTCGAGCATCAATTAATGCACGCAGTAGAACATGGCGTGCCACAAAAGCGAGTTCGCTTGATTGTAGTGGCTCATCGTGGGAGATGGACGTGGCCTAAATCGTTCGGACGGTCTAAACCGTTTACCGCCGGCGAAGCTTTGGGAGAATTGGCTTTCCAGGTCGAAGACCATCACCGCTTCTTGACCAAAAGCATGGAAGAATATGTCGCAAGATACGAAAAAAAATCAAAGTGCATTCGGCCTCGTGATTTACATCTCGACCAACCTTCGCGAACTGTGACGTGCCGAAATCTAAATGGCGCGACCGGTGATATGCTAAGAGTTTTACTTCCTGACGGCCGCCGAAAACGATTGTCAGTACGGGAGGGTGCAAGGCTTCAAAGTTTCCCCGATTGGTTCGAGTTTAGTGGTTCGGTCGGAAGCCAATTCAATCAAGTCGGCAACGCGGTCCCACCGCTGATGGCGAAGCAGATTGCAGAGAGTATCGTTGAATACTTTGGGCAGTCGGATCGCATGACGCCTGAGCAGGTTAAGAAACGTACGAAAAATGAACAACTATGTCTCGAATTCAACTGACCAAGCATCGCGACAAAGCCAAGAAGCTCATTGCCGATGCCTTGATCATCCTAGACGCTATCGGCGTTCCCGTCGACAATAAGACGGAGCGTGCGAATGAGCGTGTCGCGTTGACACTGGCCGCGCTTGCGGACTTGAAGCCAACCGGAAAATGGAAAGATGCAGTGGTCTGGGACGACGAAGATCCCAGAGCACTAACAACACGTGAGATAATTGCATTTCGCCAAGAACATTTCGAGGAAGAGATTTCCAGGAAGAGATTTCCAGCGCCAGCTATGACGACGTGCGTCGAAAAGATTTGCAAGAACTGACACTGTCAGGCTTGGTTGTTAAATCGGCCAAAAGCCCAACCGCAGCCACCAACAACCCTAATCGCGGATACGCGATTGCAACTGAGTGCCAAACAGTCTTTCAATCTTTCGGGACCAAAGCGTTCACGGTCGCCGTCAAGGAATTCAAGAACACACACGGCGATCTTGCAAGGAAATTGAAACGGGCTCGAGATCAATCAAAGATTCCCGTGACGCTACCTGACGGAACTCCACTGAATTTCGAGCCGGGGCACCACAACAACTTGCAGGTTGCAGTGATCAACGAACTGATCCCAAGGTTTCTGCCCGGCTCCGAAATACTCTACATCGCTGATGCTAACAACAAAAGCTTGCATCTTGAACAAGATCGATTGAAGGAACTCGGTTTCTTTGAGCTTTCCCACGACTTACTACCTGATATTGTCGCGTACTACCCGAAGCGAGGATGGATTGCATTGATTGAAGCTGTGCATAGTTCCAACCCGTTGAGTCCTCATCGACACCTAATGCTGGAAGAACTTGTTAAAACGTGTTCTGCACCAGCTGTCTACCTCAGTGTTTTTGCAACACGAAAGAGCTTTCGTTCTTGGGTGGAAAAAATCAGCTGGGAAACGGAGGTCTGGATCGCCAACGAACCAGACCACATGATTCACTTTAACGGGGATCGGTTCCTAGGCCCTCACTAAGTTTGGTGTATCAGCCGTTACACTTTCCCGATCAACCTCGCAAAGATGAATTCTTGGCGCTAAACAGAATAGACACGCTCGGGATGGCTTTGCTGGAAACCGGTAGAACGATGACACAGTAAACCAAACTTACGAAGGGACAAGCTTCAGAAAAGCTGGTGAATCGCTAAATCGGTTGCCCGTGATTCATCTTCTTCTTGAACAGTGACGGCCAAGCTTTGGACGACAACTTGGCTGGCTTGGTTCAAGTCCGCTATCAGTTCGCCCTCGCTTGCGGAGCTATCAGCTTGACGAGCCAGTTCGTTGATCACTCGTAAAGCGTCCAAAGCGGTAATTCTTCCGTCGCCGTTCTGATCGAAGTATCGGCCCGGAAATTCGGTAAGCGTCAACGGATCTACAAGTGCGGCTGTCTCTGGTACGGAATACGTCCCCCGCGCTAATTCATTAATGATCTGAAGAGCATCCAACGCAGTGACCGTGCCGTTGTTGTTGACATCGCTGGCGCGTAGAACGTTTTGCCAAACCGCAGTCTTGTCAACGACAATCATTTCTCCACCGCCATCAATTGTTTCGGCCGTTAACAGAAAACTACCATTGACCGTAATAGGATCAGTCATCAACCAGTCCGATGCATCGGAAACAATCAGCACGTCCGAGCGAGGTGTTCCCTCGGTTCCCTCTACTGTTTCACCAAGCGAGATGGAAAGCCTGGTCGTCGTGGGCGACCAATCGCGGACGGTTGCCGCATCAATCGTGACAGTGTTCAGGTCGGGATGGGTCAAATCGAGGTTATCGAAACCAGTGACGTTCATTTCAGTCGATGTGAAATCGATTGCACCGCCATCACCTACCACTGACAACGTGTTGTTACCCATACCACCGTCGATAGTGAATCCGACGTTGGAAAAACTAATCGCATTGGCAACGTCAATGGTTAGTGTCGTGTCTTGGTCTGAGCCGGTAAGGGTGACCGATCCGAGCGATGCTAATGGAGCACGAAATATCTCCACCGCTGCAACCCGAATCACAGCATCCCCGGACTCGGTTGCAAGCGACGTATCAACGCCCGAAAATGAAATGCCAACTGTTGGGGTTGCCGATCCATCCAACAGACTGACCTGGTAATCTTCTACCTCACCGTCATCCGCCTGTCCTACGGGCGACAAACCGCCTGCGGTGCTAATTCGGAACCTGGCAAAAGTTGTCCCGAAAGTGGCCCCCGCAGGAATGGTGAAGGGCAGGGTGTTTGAACCGGCGACGACGTCGACGCTGGCAAAAATCTGTTCTCCTGCGTCCAACCAGTCGCCGTCTTGGTTAAAGTCAATCCAACCATCCAATCGGCCCGATTGCGATGCAGTGACAATGTAGCTCGCCGTGGTGCTACTGCTGGGCGAGGTTACGAAATCGCTGACCGCAATCACGCCGTCATCATCCAAGCCATCGCCAGTCGCGGTTGCGGAAACCTGACCTTCTAATTCAGCGTCGACCTGACTTCCTAAAAACAAGGATGACACAACGTGTCTGGCTCCGTCGTCGACCGCTAGCACCGCATAGTCACCGCTTGCGTCGCCGAAATCCAAAGTGGGCGTCGTAACAGTTGTCGAGAATTCAATCGAGCCGATATCAATTCGGTCATTCAAAATCCGAAGAAATCCATCACCGCGTTGATCCCTTTCCAAACTTGGATCCGTTGGAGGATTCTGAAAACTGGCGTCTCCTGAATCGATAGCCGGGCTTCCGTCTAGCAGAAGATGCGTCAACGTCGAACCGCCGTTGTCGGACAAAGCAGCCAATTGCGGATCAATCAATCCGCTACCATTTGGATCACCGACCAAATTACCGGTGCCGGGGTCAGAGGATTGCGATTCATCCAGGCCTGTTCCGGCGTTGTTCCCGATCAAGCTGAACGTCACAGACCCGGCTCCGCCAAGCGAATCGCCTACCGACAAATCAGGTGCAATTCCGGCCGCGTCCGAGTTGGCGGCGATAATCGAATGATTGACGGTCAATTCAACTTGACTGTTTGTTTCGGGTATTGCTACGCCGCCACCAGTGCCGCCGGATTGGTTGCCCGTGATGGTGCTGTGATTAATGGTGACGAAACCGCGTGATGCGTAGAGGCCACCGCCAGATTCCACTGTCGCGGTGTTTCCAGAAACCGTGCTGTTAACCAATGTCAAATCAGTGCGACGAGTAAACAAGCCTGCGCCAAGTGCATCAACTTCCAGCGTGGTGTTTCCTGAGATCGTGCTTGAACGAATACTCAAGCTTTCGCCTTGAATCGCAACACCTCCGCCACTTGAATTTTGATTTGCGGTTGAATTTCCGCTGATGGTGGAGTCAGTGATTGTGACCACGGAATTGTTCGCGTAGACACCACCACCGATCGCACTCTCGCCGAGTGTTCTGTTTCCTGAAATCGTACTGCCGGTAATCGCTAGAGTTCCACCACCCGAGAAGACTCCACCGCCACCGGCAAACAGGCTTCCCGTTTGGTTGTTGGAAATGACCGAGTCAATCACGGTAAGGCTGCCGGGATTATCGGGGTCGGCGACGGAAAATCCAGACAACACTCCTGCGCCCGCCGCACCCTGACCCAAGGTATTGTTCGCGGTAATCACGACGCCATCGATCGTTAACGTTCCGGTCGACAGTGATCGAATTCCAGCACCACCGGCTAGATCAGCGGTCGTTAGCCCACCAGTTAGCGTCAAGCCTTCGATTCGAACATCACCAGCATTCGCCGACAGTTGTAAAACTCGAGAATTGTTCATCGCATTGAGCGAGATGACTTCGGCACCTGGGCCGATCAAGTCGACCGGATCATCGATTAACAGTTGTCCTAAACTAGCCTCAAATTCGATCGTGCCAGCCAAACCATCCGCAAAAGAGATTGCGTCACGACCTGCGACTTGGTTTGCCAACGAAATCGCTTCTCGCAAACTTAGATCAGCCAAATCATCGCCGGGATCTAAGTCAAGTTCATCGTCAAGCGTTGTGACGATGAAAGTCTGATCTTCCCCTTCCCCAGCTGTGTTGAACGAGTCAAATACGGCTGGACTTAACCCCAAAGAACCAGTTAACAATCGCCGACTTTCTAATGACTCACATCGTAAGCGACGACGTTTGCGAGAGTTTTTTTGGCGGCGATTGTTTGACTTCATCGGTTGACCCACGCGTCAAAGAAAACGGTGTCATGCAAATCTAAAGTATAGACGTTTCAGACGCTTTTTGGTTCCGCTGAAACCAAGATGAGGGACGTGGTTAAACGCGATCAAGGTACTTGTTGACCAAGTTTTCGAGCATTTCCTGACGCCCACTGACATTGGCGTCTGCGTCACCTTTTTCAAGCATGTAGTTTTCTAGATCGGAGAAACCGACCGACCCTGATTCGATCTTCGCACCGATGCCACTGTCAAAGCTGGAATATCGTTGCTTTATTGCACCTTCAAGCGCATTGTCAGCACGAATAGCGGCCGCGATTTTAAGGCCTTTCGCATACGCATCCATGCTTCCGATGTGAGCGTAAAACAAATCAATCGGTTCAAACGATTCCCGACGAACTTTGGCGTCAAAGTTGACGCCACCGCTGCCAAGCCCGCCGTGTTTCAGGATGTAGTACATGGTTTGTGTAGTCAGGTAGTAGTCGGTTCCAAACTGGTCCGTGTCCCAGCCCAACAACATATCGCCGGTATTTGCATCGATACTGCCCAAGGCATTTTGCATTCCCGCATAATCGATTTCGTGCATCATTGTGTGCCCGGCAAGCGTCGCGTGGTTGGTTTCAAGATTTAGCTTGAAGTGATCTTCCAAACCGTAAGATCGCAAAAAATTCATGCAGGCCGCAGCATCCGAATCGTACTGATGCTTGGTTGGTTCCTTGGGTTTTGGCTCGATCAAGAATTGACCTGTGAAACCAATTTCCTTGGCGTAGTCGACCGCCATGTGAAAGAACTTACCCAAATGATCCAGTTCGCGTTTCATGTCAGTGTTGTAAAGGTTCTGATAACCTTCGCGTCCTCCCCAGAACACATAGTTCTCGCCGCCTAATCTGGCGGTAACTTCCATTGCCTTTTTAACTTGTGCCGCCGCAAACGCGAAGACATCAGCGTTGCAGGTCGTCGCGGCACCATGCATGAAACGTGGATTGCTGAACATGTTTGCTGTGCCCCACAGCAACTTGACTCCACTACGCTTCTGCTCTTCTTCTAAAACATCAGCGACCGCATCAAGGTTCTTGTTGGATTCACTAAGCGAGCTGCCCTCTGGTGCAACGTCTCGATCGTGAAAAGCATAGAACGGTGCTTGCAGCTTCTCGAACAACTCGAATGCGACGCGAGCTCTATTTTGCGCATTCGCAACGGAATCGGTCCCGTCATCCCAAGGACGGACTGCGGTGCCTGGCCCGAACGGGTCAGCACCAGTTCCGCGAAAAGTGTGCCAGTAAACGACAGAGAAACGAAGATGTTCCTTCATCGACTTGCCTTCAACCATTTCATCAGGGTTGTACCAACGAAACGCTAGTGGATTGTCGCTTTGTGGACCCTCGTATTGAATTTTCGGTATGTCTGCGAAAGCTGCCATGATGAAGTCGCTCGATGGAAGGATGAATCGTAAACCGATGAACAGTATCTTGTCTCTGGCGGTGCGTTACAAGCAGGTTCAATGCTTGCTAGAAGTAAATTTCATCAGCAACCAATCACCGAGGCTTGGCATGGCATGGCCAGCAGCGATCAAGCATCTCAAGTATCCGGGGACGAGAATCTCCTGTTTTCGCTTATCAATGACGCGTAACACTTCCTTGACAACTCGCTGCGGATCAAGACCGGAGATTCGGGCACCCGCACCGGGTTGCTTCGCCTGGTCTGGCAAACTTGCATCGACTCGATCGTTATAGCGATTGCCCGCGTCTTGGCGACGGATTGGGCCTGGATTGACCAACCCAACATGAATTCCCTTAGGCCGAAGCTCCAACCTTAACTGGCTAGTCATCGCTGCAAGGGCGTGCTTGGCAATCGCATAACCTCCCAAATAACGAGGGCTTACTCTCGCAGCTAGGGATCCGATATTGACGATGACCCCGCCTGACTTCTCAAGCAAATTAATCGCTGACTGACAGCATAATAACGCAGTAATCACGTTTTGATTGATGAGCTCGTTCAGTCGATCAACCGTCAAATCAGCGACTTGCCCTCGATCGCTCTCTCCGACGCAATTGACCAGAACATCGAGTCGTCCTTGATTCAATAAAACTTCATCAAAAACCAATTTTGCATCTGACAGTTTGGTGATATCAGCAACCTGAAATGCGATTCCAGAAACCGAGTCATCCTGTAAGTTTTTTACGGCTTCACGCAGCCTTTCTTCATTGCGACCAACGATGACAACAAAGTAGCCTTGTCCAAGCAACGCCCGAGCAATCGCAAAGCCGAGCCCCGCAGAACCTCCCGTCACCAAAGCCACTTGATTTGTCTGAATCATCTTTTTTGCATTCTCTGGTAACTTGCGTTCTTTACCAACCATTGGGCTGAGGTGGTCGGATGATCCCCGGATAGCTTTTCAGGGCCGTTTCTACTGTAATCAACCAACGGTGCTTCATCTATAACGACATCCAGCATTACAAGCTCTCTAAAAGTCCAAAGATGCCTACCTTCGCAGCTTCAATGATTCCCAAAAAACGACCCTTCGCTGGCGAAGCGTGTACAAAAATTGTTGCAACGTTGGGGCCAGCATCCGATTCGGTGGAGATGATTACCGAGCTAATTCGAGCCGGTGCGGACGTATTCCGCATCAATACTGCTCATGGAAATCGGGCCAGCCATCAGCAAACGCTCGACAACGTTCGTCAAGCGTCGGCTGCCGCAGATTTTCACGCAGCCGTCTTGGTCGATCTCGCTGGACCGAAAATTCGGCTAGGTCAGCTCATCAAAGAACCGCTGCAACTGGACGAGGGAACAACTGTCTCTTTCGTAGCCGGTGACAACTCACCAAGCGAACGCGAACTGACTAGCACCTACAAAGAACTGGTTTCTGAACTGGAAGTGGATGATCGAGTGATGCTGGCCGATGGCCTTGTTGCTCTAAGAGTGACCCAAGTTACCCCGCAGCGAGCTGAATGTGTGGTGACCGGCGGTGGCGAAATTCGGTCACGTCAAGGAATCAACCTGCCGGGGGTCAAACTCTCTGTCCCAGCAATGTTGCCCCGCGATGTCGACAACGCGATCTGGGCTGCAAAAAACGATGTCGACATCATTAGCCTTTCATTTGTTCGGTCACCCGACGATGTGAAATCATTGCGTGATCTGTTACGCGAGCACGATTCCAAAGCAATCATTGTTGCAAAGATTGAAAAGCCCGAAGCTCTTGAATGCTTGGAAGACATTGTCGATGCAACCGATGCAATCATGGTTGCCAGAGGTGACCTGGGGGTCGAAATCGACATTGCGGAAACACCAGTCGCACAGAAACGCATCATTCGTGTTTGTCGCAGCAAAATAAAGCCAGTGATCGTAGCGACCCAGATGCTTGAATCGATGCATCACCATAGCCGCCCGACGCGTGCAGAAGTCAGCGATGTAGCTAACGCTATTCTTGATGGTGCCGACGCCTGCATGCTAAGCGGCGAAACTGCGATCGGCGATCATCCGATCAAGGCACTGCAAACAATGAACCACATTATGTGCTGCACTGAAAATGATTTGGCCTCCACTGCTATCTCGTTTGCTCAAAAACAACACCGCAAAGTTGGCCGAGTTCATGAGGTGACGTCTGCGATGACAGAAGCTGCAACCAACGTTGCAGAGTCTATCAATGCAAAGCTAGTTGTCATTGCGACACGCAGCGGAAACACCGCTTGGGTAAAAAGCCAAAGCCGATCAATCATTCCCACCCTTGGAGTTAGCGAATCGGTCGAGACACTACGTCGGATGAATTTGATGTGGGGTATTAAACCGTTTCATGTGGACACGGTTGGCGATCCCGCCGAATTCATCGAAGCAATGTGCACGTGGGGCAGAGAGAATGATCTGCTAGAAGCTGGCGACCGAGTCGTTTTTATGACCGGCACCAAGTTAGTGGACAAAGTCCATAACTCAGTCGTGGTACACACGGTCAAATAGGAGTCGACAATTCTTGCGGCGAAAACCGCAGATTCAATCCTCAATTTCGACGCAAATAGATCCACATAACAGTGGTGATTGGTCGCCAGAATGATTCATCTGAACCTCAATCACGTTGGACGATTGAAGGATCGTCGATCGGTTTTTCGATCTGAAATCAAGATGCGAAAACAGGTGGAACTTGGATCGCATGTTACTTGATGCGTTGGATGATCGAGATCTTTTTCAAACTGCTAAGAAGCGGCTGCAAAATTGAGTCGTGTCGCTTCGAACACATTGATCACTTCCTGCCCTCGTTGGCGTTGCGTATGATCATCGCTTAGCGAAGTCTCTGCGCCAGCCGCGTCAGTCGTGCACACGCTGAAGAAGCATGCGAGCGGGTCTACAGTGAAGCGGCATGGAAAAGCGTTTGGCAAGTGGTCCCCAAGAGCCGCCCACCACGCAAGAACACCGGCCCTCCCCTCCCGGTCCTCAATCCATGTGGCAAGGCAAGACAGAAGTGATGGTTGCTTTGCAGCGAATCCCAAACCACCCTTCTGTGGCGGCTGCCCGCCCGACAATCAATCCTTTGCGATCTTCAATCTCGAGTAACGATACGTGGTGCATGCGTTCGACGTCGTCAAGCCTAGTCCAATCAGTTTCGCCTTGACGCAAGTTCCAATACCGCGGCCTCCGGTAAGAGATGTGAATCTCTGAAGGTCCCAGGCAGGTTCCATCAATTGTTGCGTTCGATACACGCATGAAGCCAATGCCTCCTTCCCAGAACCAGCTAAGTACTTTCATATTGTAGACGCGAGTCGTTGGCATGTGACAGGGTACACCCTTGACGAATGGCCCATAGAAAATAACGTGTTTCTCTAATGGAGCACGGCAGAATCAGGTCTGGCAACATCGTTTGCCACAGTCGGGGAACGTTACGCATCAGCGGGGACGGGCGAAAGACTTGCAAGCTTACCAAAACGCGTGCCACCCGCACTCCGGCGCATGCGATGGTTACCTTCCATCTTGGGCGAGCAGGGGCATCATGAGGCGTCGTTGGAATCTTGGTTTGGGTCGATCACAATCATGCGAATTGCCTTAGCGCGAACCATGAACTTACGCTTGTTAGCGTCTTCGAGTATCACCATGCCGTTGAGTTCATGCGGCAAGTGGGTTTTCATCGAATCCGTATTGGTGAAGCCGACAAAACGTACGCGATCAAACGTCTCGGAGCCAGCCATGTGAACCGTAGCCCATGTGTTCTTCTTCAGGATGCCGCGAACCGCGATTGCGTCCGGTTTCGCCCTGCCTCTGGAAAGTCGCGAAAGTAGAGTGAAGAATATCGCCAACGCCATGATGCCCAGTGCGATGCAGAGTATTGCAACGCCAAACGTGCTGAACATTTCGGTAGCGGTTTGGGACATAGACGAGCGATAAATTGCGGATGGAGGATTTCTGTCGGGGAACGGGGGTGATCAACGGGTCGGGAGAGTTAACTTACCATTCGTGAAACCGCGCAAGCCCGACTCCGTTGCATCACATGGTTCGCAGCAATCCTACGCAGGATCAGCCAACGGAATCAACGACGAGCGCAAAACGTCATTAAACGCAGGAAGCGGTGATCCCGATGTAAGAATAGTTGGTTGCCTCTCGTCATCAATGTACCAGTAAATCTGCAAGCACTCAAAACAGATAACAAAATCAAACTGCTGATTCTCGTGCACGACACGTATGCCATGTCGAGGATTAAAGCAGGCGGCGATCGCCCCGGGATTCTCGGGAACGCTGGCAATCAGTGAATCCACGAGTTTCGTGCGATCGATGGTCGAAACGGGCGTTGAGCCCAGGGCGTTCCAGTTGTGAAAATCGTTCGGGCATTGTTCGGCGTTGAGATAGCTTGGGTCAAGGGATAGCAATTGAAACGCAGATCCGTCACGCAACGCATCGGCGGCGTAAGCGGGCATCGAGTCACCGGTAGCCGGTACCACAGGTCGCTGCCTGTCGGACGAGCACCCAAATGCGAACAATGCGATTATGAGTAGTAGAGGACGCATGAGATCAGTTGGCGAACTTGTTTATCACGCCGGGTAGGCGAGATGATGATGGTTGAGACTTGTTCTCAGCGTCTGATCTGGAACCGCAGAGACGTGGCACTTCATTGACTTGTTTATTCTCAGCGGTTCGTAGGCCGGTGTCAAACTTGTTCTTGTTGGTTGCGGAAGGATGGGTTTGGTGTGGGGTGGGGGGGGGGCGAGCTGGCGTGTGGCGGCAATGCGAAGCTGTGCGTGGCGCTTTGACGCGTTTCGGCTGCACCGTCTTGCTTTGGGCTACGTTGCTAAGCGTCCTTGTAAAATTGATTCCAAATTCTCTTTGCAGTTTTGTTCGTTCAATGAAGGCCGGGTGCGTGATTGGGAACCACGGATGGACGCGGACAAACACAGATGGTTGGTGAGTGGTGGTCGGTCTGCCACAAAGAACGCGAAGAGTCGCGAGAAGTTGTTGAGGAAATGGGCTGGTTTAGTGCCTGCCGGGATGAGGCAGGAAGATGGACGGGAATACCACGTCTGGGGTCATGTCCGGGATTCGGGTTTGCGAAAAAGAGGGAAACCCAAAGCCCGAGTATGACTCCACACAAAGCG
The DNA here is from genome assembly GCA_964449225.1 of uncultured Rhodopirellula sp. Taxonomy (GTDB): domain Bacteria; phylum Planctomycetota; class Planctomycetia; order Pirellulales; family Pirellulaceae; genus Rubripirellula. The sequence goes on along the minus strand of CAYVAN010000002.1, from coordinate 46,385 downwards.
TTTCGTCGTGAACACTGGAAACTGTTCCTACCGGCCAATCACAAGCTGGCCCTTTGAACTGAAAACAGCAGCGTCAATCATCAATCTCGATGCAAACGGCTCCGCACAGCAGAGGTGATTGGTCACCAGAATTCGTGATTTGAATTTCAATTTTGTTGGACAGCTCAATCTGCGAGGTGATCTCGATACAAAGCGATGCTTGTATCGACCTGTCTAGCTCAATTGCCTTGTGATTTAGTTCCAAACTCTTCAAGCTGCCCTGCCATTGACTGATGGATAAGAAAACTCTTGCGTCATCACTCAGCCCAGTCGGACGATTGAAAGATCGTCGATAAGTTTTCTGAACCGAGACAATCGAGACATCTAAATCCGGCACGTCAGCTTTGGGATTTGTTTGCAGATCGCCGCGGGCATCCACGGAATCTCTTGCCCAAGGACGCCGGAGTCGAATGACATGCATGTCTGAACCTTCAAGCGAGGGCGCTAAACCGTTTGGACCTCGCCAAATGCGCTGCCTTGGGAAAAGTAGGCCGACTGGACCACATGGTTATCCCATTGAGTCAAACGGTAAATCAAACGCTCCGGCGACGGCTTTGTTGGTGACCTTGCCTTGATGAACGTTCAGCGATTCTCGCAGCGGACGCGAGTTTTCGATCGCTGCCTGTAAACCAGAATCAGCCAGCTGTAAAACGTATGGTAGCGTCGCGTTGCACAACCCAAATGTGCTAGTACGGCCAACCGCGCCAGGCATATTTGCCACACAGTAATGAATGACCTCATCAATCACGTAGGTTGGATCGCTATGAGTGGTCGGCCGACTCGTTTCAATGCATCCACCTTGGTCAACGGCGATGTCAATGATGACGCTACCCGACTTCATTCGGCTTAAGTCTTCGGCAAGGACTAACTGAGGAGCCTTTGCACCAGGAATCAATACTGATCCGATGACCAAATCAGCACGCTCAAGTTGCTCCAAAACATTATAACGGTCGCTGTACAACGTATTGACGTTGGCGGGCATCACATCATCAAGATATCGAAGCCGATCCAAGTCAACATCCAGGATCACAACATCGGCTTGGAAACCGGCAGCGATCCGGGCCGCGTTGGCACCGACGACACCGCCACCCAAGACAGTAATGTGAGCCGGCGCGACACCAGGAATCCCGCCAAGCAAAATCCCTCGCCCCATTTGCGGTTTCTCTAAATACTTTGCACCTTGCTGGATACTCATTCGCCCCGCCACTTCGCTCATTGGGGTCAGCAGCGGTAATCGCCCCTTCGCATCACGCAGCGTTTCGTATGCGAGACAACTGGCTCCGCTATCGATCATCGCGTCGGTCAATTCACGACTGGCGGCAAAGTGAAAGTAGGTGAACAAAAGCTGCCCGGAACGAATGAGTTCGAATTCGCTCGCCTGCGGCTCTTTCACTTTGACAATCAAATCTGCCCGCTCAAAAACGTCGCTGCCCCTGGCAACCAGTTCCGCACCAGCTCGCAAGTAATCATGGTCCGCCAGGCCACTTCCCAAACCAGCCCCCGCTTGCACGATCACTTGATGACCGCGTTTCACCAATTCTTCAACACCGACCGGCAATAACGAAATCCTATATTCATCGGATTTAACTTCACTGGGGACACCTACAATCATTCCGGATCCTTCTACACCATTTCGGCTTGAGTTACTGATCTTGCTTCGGTTGATAACGCATCAATCATGACTTTTAGTTGCTGTTCTAATTGTCGCATCAGTGGATCGACTTGACCTCGCGGTGCTTTTTCGGCGGGAACTTCAATCGCTTGGTCGCATTGAATGACAACTTTAAGCGGGATATCCACATTGGCTTTGCCGAAAAGTGATTCTTGCATTCGCTGAATCGTTTCAACGATGCGGGTTTCAGTCGCCTCGTCACCATGAAGATACGAATCGGGGTACGACAACAACTCTTGGGCAAGATCCGCATTGCCTGCAAGCTGTTGCAGGCTGGATTGATCCAATTCGGCGACATTCCCTTGCGAGTTGAAATGACGTGAAACGACTTCTGTCCGAATCGCACGAACTCGATCACGGATGTCGCTTATCCCCTCGCTATCGTTGTCCATGTCCAAGCAAGATTCACTGGTTGCAAGTAGGTGATCAATCAATGCATCACGACGATTGGGCAGTGGGCCACTGACCGAATGACCAAAGTGTTCAATCTCCTTTAGAGACAACATGGCTTCGGCCAGGGCAACGGTACGCTGCAATACACTGTGTTGTTCTTTGACGGACCATCCCAGGTAATTTTCCATGTGCGAAAGTTGCACCTGAGCCCAAGGCTTGGCGTCACCGACGCACAAGTATTTCAGCGCCATTGGATGCATAACGACCTTGCCCTGATCTACATCTTTCAACGCCGTGCTTTGATTCTTACCCCCTCCGGTTCCTTGAACCGAGCGAAATTCTTTTGCGCGGCGGCGGGCCGCAGTCCGCGCAATGAAAGCCACGCCGTCTAGCAAAGGCTTCAGCACATCATTGGTTCGATTGGTCGTACCTTCGGGGAACAAGATCAGTGGTCGCTGGGCAGTGGCTAACGTTGATATCGCTGTTTCAAGCGACTGCCGATCGGAGCCCTCGCGATGGATGCTAAATCCACCCATCTTACGAATCGCAAACGAATCAAAACGGCCTGTGTTGAACAAGTGCCACGATGCCATCGCGAAAACATGCGTTCCCAATTGTCGGGCTGGCTTACCGATTACCAAGGGATCGGCGTAACGGCAATGATTCGGGGCCAACAGAATACCATAGCCTCGTTCGAGCGATTGCTCCCAATGGTGCATGCCCCGCAGCTCGTAATCAACGACGCCTTCTTTTTTTGCAAGATACCAATCAACGATCCGGAAGGCCTGAATCAACGAGGGCCAAAGATTGCCGCGATGGGGACCAACAAATTCGTATGGTCTGGAAAGAACAACACTCATCTAGCTGGTGACTCTTGCAAGAAGAAACCCAATCGCGGCGGCGACGAAAAACAGTACCGTCACCAACGCTCCGATCAACCAAGGCTTCATCCCACCAGCCATTGATTTTCCAGAACCGCGGTTGCCTGAATGAGACACACTCGACCGACTGGCGTGGCGATCGAGACTGACCGTTGATTTGCCGCCGCCGGCAGAGCCTGAGAAGCTGCGGGCATCACTGCCGATATCGGACGCACTCAACTTCGAAGCCTCGGAACGTGGCGGGTGTTGACCAACTTGGGAATTTGGACGATAGCCTGATTCCAATTGCAGGTCCAAGAAGCTGCCACCCAAACTGTCCGAACGAAGCTTGACGTCTACCAAACGCCCGCTATCGCCACTACCGATACCGCCATCACTTAAAATTCGGCTTCGTGATTCGGCAAGCGTTTCTGCATTGCGACTGCTGGCTGCTTCCTGTTCGATTCCTGATAGCCGCTGAAGATCTCCCAGCGAAATCGATGACGATTCGCTCGACAGATCGACTGGCTCTCCCAGGCCAATTGAGATTTTCGCACCCTTGGGAACCGCTGCTGCGAACCGTTCCAGCACTTCGGCAACATCGGCCGCGTTCTGGTAACGATACATGGGGTCTTTCTGAATCATTTTGACGCACACACCATCGAGTTCGCCAGGACAATCGGGACGATTCAAAGTGATCGGTGGCGGCATTTCTGTTTGATGTTTGGCGATACGCTGCGCCAACGTTCCATCGCAAAATGGTGGTTTGCCAGTCAGCAAAAAATACAAAGTGCAACCTAAACCGTAAATGTCCGCGCGATGATCCACGGTATGACTGTTAAGAGCCTGTTCGGGTGCCAAGTAGTCCGCGGTGCCCAAAACATTTTCGTTGTTGACAATCGTCAATGACTCTTCTTCACCGGAGGAAACCAACGCAAGCCCCATGTCGAGCAATTTGACAACCCCTTCTGGGTCCACCAAAAGATTGGCTGGTTTGACGTCTCGATGGATGACGCCTTTGCTGTGTGCGTGCTGTAGTCCCCTGGCGGCCTGCGCGATGATTTCGGCGGCAGTGGAAAAATCAAGCGCTCCGTCACGTTTGACCAATTGTTGCAAATCCAGGCCATCGACATGTTCCATGACGATGTAATGCACATCACCTTCATTGTCGATGTCATAAGCCAATACGATGTTCGGGTGATTCAGCGAAGCGATCGCTTTGGCTTCTAACTGGAATCGGGCTAGGTAGGTTGCATCGGCGACGCGGCTTTTTGGCATTACCTTGATTGCACGCCGATCGCCCATGCGAACGTGTTCGGCTAGATAGACGCTGCTCATCCCGCCGGTGCCAATGTGGCCCAGCAGTTTATGTTTCCCGAGAAAGAACCCCTTATACTTTCCCGCAAGAAGTTTTTCGGAGTGCCAAGAAGTGATCAGCTTCTTTTTCTCGAGCAGGGCGGCAAGCTTTTTGGGGTCACTCGGCAATCGGCCGTCTAATTTTTCGCGCACCTTCCCCTCAAGACGGTCAAGCGCCTTTGGGTCAACAATGCCGCTCTTAGCGACGATCTTGAGGAAGTGTTCGGAGTCGATTTTTTTTTGCGTCATGGGCGTCCAGCCGAGATCGCTCACTATGGTTGCTAGCCGTGTAGATCCATCAGGTTTGCGATAAGATCCTGATTCTAGGGCAATGACTTAAACAATGGGTAAGGGTAGCTGGATTTCTGAGCATGCTCGGTGACTGTGCGTGCTGCTGTTCGCCGCCCCGCCTTGCGGTTACCACCTTGCTATTGTGTTTCTACCTAACTTAGTCTGCAAAAGATGAATCTGGCCAAAACCGAGCAAAAACAAAAACAAACTGAGCGTTTATGCGTGGTGGGAGTGATGGCGAAATTCTGGCAGCCTGGCCGTGTTAAGACTCGCCTGGGCTCGACGATTGGAATGGAACGATCCGCGAAGCTCCACCAGATCTTTGTCGGACATTTACTTACGCAAATGAGCCGAGGCAGTGGTACAGGAACCAACAAATCGGGCCAGGGAAGGGCGGGGAATAATTCTTCGGCTGCGAAAAACCCTTGGACAACTCAGTGGGTTTCATCACCGCCGGACTGCTTGGAAGCCAGTCGCAAGGAACTGTCCGCTTGGGGCTTGGACCAAAATGAGCACAAGGTTGAAGTAGTGGATCAGGGGCAAGGCGATCTGGGAGACCGCATGCTCCGTTGGTTCGATCAGCGATTAAGTCGGGAACGCGCCGAATCCAAACCAAACTTTGGACGGGCGATTTTGATTGGTGCTGACTGCCCGCTGCTTGACCCATCCGACATCACCGAAGCGTTCGAGGCGCTCTGTCATACCGACGCGGTTTTAGGACCGGCAGCGGATGGCGGTTACTATCTGATCGGATTTCGATCCGTTCTAAATCCAAAAATCAAACGCGTCTTTAGTGAAATCCGTTGGAGCGAAGCTGACGTTTTCGACATCACCTGCCAACGAATCAAGGAGATTGGAATGACGGTTTCGTTGCTACCCATGAAAGAGGACGTGGACACAGAAACCGAACTCGATCGACTTCGCAAGATGCTTGCGAAAGAGTCGGCTGCCGGCGCTGAATCCGTCAAACAACTTTCGGATTCCGTTGATTACGTAATGAAATCTGACCATGAAGCCTAGCGTTATCGTCATCGGTGGCGGCGCCGTTGGACTTTCATTGGCATGGGAGCTTTCCAGGCGAAATTGCAAAGTCACTCTGGTCGACCGTGGCGAAGTCGGCAGTGGAACGACTTGGACGGCTGCCGGGATTCTGCCACCCGCCAACCTGGAACACGCAACCGATCCCCTGGACCGATTGCGAGGGTTTTCGCACCAACTCTATCCGAATTGGTCTGACCTACTGCTCAAAGCGACTTCGGTTGATATTGAACTCCGTCGCTGTGGCGGTTGGTACCTTGCCGAAACTGCCGGAGAACGCGCTTTGATGGCAGGGATGATTTCCTATTGGGATGAAATGCAAATTCAATGTGACGCAGTACCTTTGCCAAACGTTGCCCAGCGGGAACCTAGCTTATCGAATTGGGCGACGAAAACACCCAATGCCGCCGCTTGGTGGGTTGACGATGAATACCAGATTCGACCGCCGCGTTTGATCCAAGCTTTGCGTACGGCATGCCTAAAGGCCGGGGTTGAAATTCGTGAAGACTGTGAAGTGATTGATGCCATCAGTGACGATGGGAGCGCCTCGGTTTCATTAGCCAATCAAACTAAGATCCAGGCCGACCAAGCAGTCCTTTGCAGCGGAGTCTGGACTGGCGGCATTGCTGATCGTATGCAACTAAAAAAATCACTGATTCCGATCCGCGGACAGATGCTGCTTCTTAAGACAGATCGGCCGGTAATCAACGGCATCGTCAATATCGGAAACCGCTATTTGATTGCCCGCCAGGATGGACACACGTTGGTGGGATCGTGCGAGGAAGAAGTTGGATTTGACTTGTCGACCGATCGAAACATGTTAGAAAAGCTGCACCAATTTGCTATCGCGACGCTGCCAAGTCTGAAGGCGGCAAAACGTGTGTCGGCATGGTCGGGTCTGCGTCCAATGACCTTCGACGGATTCCCTATGATCGGACCGGTGCCAAGCCAACCAGGCCTGTGGGTCGCCTCTGGCCATTACCGCAGCGGAATTCACTTGGCCCCCGCAACGGCGACTACGCTTGCCGATGTCATGCTAGGTGAAAAACCAAAAATTGACATCAGCGACTTCGGTATTGGCAAACAACAAATCTCCACACACTAAACCAATGTTACGCAGGGGTTCAAAGCGTTGGTTTTACAGAACAATCAGAACAGAATAGTTTGTGTGACAGACGCGGAACATTGTTCTGTGCTCGTAGTCCCGCCAGCCACTTCATAAACACTCCTAACAGCATTTTCTTTGGCGTCCAACATGATGCATCCCGATTCCGACTCGTCGCTTCAATTCGCCACCCTTGATCCGCCTGGCACGATCGCCGTGATCGGCGGTGGGGCTTTGGGGGTGGAGGCTGCTTTGTACGGACGATTCCTGGGGTACGCTGTCACGTTGATCGAAGCAAAATCGATTGGAAATTCGGCCGATGCAATGCGAGATCAGCCGCTGCCGGTCTTGCCTAATCGTTGCTTGTCATCATTGGCGATATCTGCTCTTTCGACTCAAACCCACGAATCAGGTCCGCAAGCTTTGCCGACGACGATTGGGCAATGGATCGACGATGGATTGGTTGGCCTGACCCAGACCGATCTTTTACGCGGTCGCGTGATGACGCAAACGAAGGTGGCGTCAATTGAATTGGTGCCGATCGAAGTCGATTCAGCTGGTGAGGCCTCCGAAACTGAGATGGCTGTTCCCGACGACTTTCGCCTTCACTTGGAACCGGAGAGTGGCGAAATGAAAACGCTGGATGTCGAAGCCGTCATTGTTGCCACTGGTAATGATGACACGCTGCACCAAACCCTACCTGCGTCAACCGATTATTGGTTTCGGGTGAATGGCCAATGCAACGATGCGGCCACGGACGATGTCGAACGTCAATTGAGACGGGGTTATCAACAAATCGTTGACATTTTCGCTCGACTAGGCGGTCGCGAAACTCTCGATCTGTATCGACCACGACGGTTGTAACAATCATACCAGCTGCGAAAGAGTTTCTATGTCGGTAGACGATGTTTCTTTTTTGCAACATACGACTTGCCCCTCAGTCGTGTCCTAGCTTTCAACGTTCGGTGTATCCGCACTGAATGGATTCCCAGCCGCACCGCTGGTGAATAAGCACGAACAAAAACGGGGACTTCTTGATGATCAAACTCACTCGACTCGACGGCGAGCATTTCGTGCTCAACGGTGACTTGATTAAGTATGTGGAGCAACGCCCCGATACCTTCATCACGTTGACGTCGGGTGATCGCATTGTGGTCTCTGAAACAATGGATGACGTGATCGAGCAAGCCGTTTGTTACCAACAGCGAAAGCACTTCATGCCGCCTGCGGCATTGAAGCCACACGTCTCTGCTGACCAATCCTAAACCTCGACCTTACCAACTACAGATAAAACACTATGGATATCGCCAGCGTTATAGGATTGATTCTTGCCATGGGCTTGATCCTTGGCTCGATCGCGATGGGGAATGCTCCCTTCGCCGCTTTCATTGACGTTCCATCAGGACTCGTCGTGATCGGTGGTGCGTTTGCAGCAGCACTGATTGCATTTCCGCTGAAGAGCATGCTGAAATCGCCAAAGATTGCGCTGAAGGTCATTTTGAATAAGGGCGAAGATCGCCTTGCATTGATCAAGCAAATTGTCGACTTGGCTGAAACCGCTCGCCGCGATGGCCTGCTGGCTCTGGAATCAAAGGTTGGCGAAATTGAAAACCCATTGGTTAAGACGGGTATTCAAATGGCGGTCGATGGCAGCACGCCTGAAGTGGTCGAAGAAGTCCTGCGAACCGAGACCGAAGCAATCTCCGTTCGGCACAAAGAAGGAAAAAGCATTATGGACCAGTTGGGCCGATTCGCTCCTGCGTACGGAATGATCGGAACTCTGATGGGCCTGATCATGATGTTGCAAGACATGAGCGATCCGTCGGGCATTGGTGCCGGGATGGCGGTGGCGTTGATCACGACCATGTACGGTGCGATCGTTGCCAATGTTTTCTTCTGTCCATTCGCAGAGAAGCTTGGATTGATAAGCCGAAACGAAATGGTCAGCCTTGAAATCGCCATTCGCGGCGTCATGGCTATCCAATCAGGCGAAAGCCCGCGTGCGATCGACCAAAAGCTGAAGACGTTCTTGCCACCGAACCAACGTGGTGAGGAGTAAACCATGGACGATGAACCAGAAGAAATGGGCATTCCCGAATGGGTCGTCACCTTTGGTGACATGATGAGCCTGCTACTGACTTTCTTTATCATGCTTGTTTCGCTTAGCGAAATCAAAGAAGAAGAGACCTATCAGGCGCTCGTCGATTCAATGCAACAACAATTCGGTTACCAGAAAACACTCGACGCATTGTCACCAGGTGATAAGAAACCGCGTTCAACTGCGTTTACCCCGTTGGCTACAACCGGCCGCGCTAAAAAGAAGGACACAGCGACCGGTGGCGTTCCTGAAAAGGCACCTGTTGGCGAAGAACCGCTGGTTCGAATCGTGCGTCCCGGCCAAGTGACGGCCGTTGGAAGTGTCGTCTTCTTCGAGATGGGCTCTTATCAGCTTGGCGAAAACGATCTTGCAATTTTGAAGAACTTGGCGGTTCAACTTCGCGGCAAACCACAGAAGGTAGAGATTCGAGGTCACGTTTCGGCAGAGTTTGCCACTCGTACCGCTGGTACCGATCAGGCAATTTTGTTGGGCATCAAGCGAGCATCGGCTGTACGTCGCTACTTGGTTGAAACTGAAGGAATTGAAGCAGCGAGATTCCGTATTTCATCGGCCGCAGACAGCGAACCAATGAGCAACGGTGGTCATGGCAGATCAGTCGCGCAGAATCCGCGTGTCGAAGCGTTCATGCTTGACGAAACTGTCGAGGATTTGCTCGGAACAGCCGATGAAAGAAATGCGGCTACGATCAACATTAACGGCTCTAATTAGTCGCCCCCGTAAGCAATCACGATTCAAATATCATGGCTGACGAAAACAACGAACCTGAAATGGATGCCGATGAAACGTCCGAGCCCAGTGCCGGAGGTGGCAGTTCGCGTATGCTCATCATGGCATTTGTGGGTGTGATCGTGCTTTTAGAAACAGCCATGTTCTTCTTTTTGGTACCCAGTGCCGAAGATGTCAGCGCCCTGGCCGAAGCCAAGTTGATCCAATCAGTCCAAGAGTTGGATGTGGAATCTGCTGAGCAGGCAACGGACGAGAATAAGCCCATGGAGTTCCAACTGGGACGCTACGGTGAAATTTTCAGCCCACACGATACGGTGAAGAACTATCGGGTTGAAATCGATATCTACGGTTTGATCCTGACCAAAAACGAAGAAACGATGAAGGAGGAGTTCGTCGAAAAAGAAGGACGTCTCCGCAATGCCATTCGCCGAAAAATTCGAAATAGTTCGATGGAAGAACTCAACGAGAACAACCATGGCATGCTGGAAAGACGCATTTTGACGGAATGCAATCATTTGCTCTCAGAAGACATGTTGCTTGGGGTTGGCTTCAAAGCGTATCAACTGATGGAGCAATAGAGTCTGACGATATCGAATCCCGGAATTGGCGTGAAACTGAACGACGTCTAGGTTCTGACCTTTTCCAAAGCGGATCTTTTGAAAGTTCCACGACGCAAGATTCACTGCTGAAAAGGGTCTTCGACAAGATCCACTACACGAAACAGTCCAACGGAAGGGCACACACGTGGCTGATCCCACCGACAACAACGACGAAATCAGCACCGATTCGGCCGCGCAGGCGGGTGACGCCAGTAGCGGCAATGCGCCCACTGCGGTTACCCCGACCGAGCAAACCGACCAATCAAATCATGTCGGTAACAATGACGCTGAAACGAAGGTGCAAACCGACAATATCGAAAAATTGCTGGCCGAAGCATCGCAGAATCTGGAACAGGCGGTTGATGGCTCTGCTGCCTCATCAAGCAATGATCGTTCTCCCAAACCTTATGCTCTTGGCGATCTGACGCCTATTTCCGACGCCAACCCTTCCCAGCCAATCGACCTGTTTGGCGAAGTGGAAATGGATTTGAGAGTTGAACTCGGTCGCACTCGGATGAGGTTAGAGGAAGTTCTGCAACTGCGTGGCGGAAGTGTCGTGGCTCTTGATAAGCTAGCAGGCGATCCCGTCGACATCTTTGTCAACGGACGTCTGATTGCTCGCGGAGAAGTCTTGGTAATGAACGACAATTTCTGTATACGAGTGACTGAGCTTGTCGGTACGTAACGAAAGTCGCCAAGACTTTCGGAGCCGCCGATTGCCAATCACTCCCAGCATCTTCCCGGAAGACAGCAGCATGAATCGATCTACCGCCGTCGCTTGCAGTCTTTTCCTGTTCGCGATCAGTTCATCGACCGTCACCGGACAAGACTATGAAAATCAATCGTTCGCCATCCCTGAAAAGGCCGGTGCGTCGGTCTACGGGCGAAACGCTGCTGCCCGCAATGCAACGCAGCAGCCCAGCATTGAATCCCAACCAGTAAGAAAGAGTTCGTTCCCGAAACTTCTGGTTAGCAAAAACGACGAAGGTCAGCCAGCGACACCTTCGGAATCCAAGAACCAGTTTGCGGCTCCGCTGGTAACCGTAACGTCCAGCTTGGCGGTCGTTCTGGGTCTGTTTGCTGCTCTGGTTTGGGTATCGCGAAAGTACGGGTCCAAGACCTTGGGCGGGGCGATTCCGAACGAAGTCATCCAAACTCTCGGCACCACCCCGATTGACCCGCGAACCCGCATCACAATGATCCGCTTGGGTGGTCGCATTCTGGTGGTTGCTCAAACCGCCAGCGGAATCACGCCCATTTCTGAAATCACCGATCCCGAAGAAGTGCGGAACCTGACCGCCCACTGCGTTGGGGATTCGAAGGCTAAGTTCACCGATACTCTGAAGTCGATTGAGCGAGAACCAGCGGGTGACGGTTTCCTGGGTCAGCCCGCTGCGACTCCCCCGGCAAGAAATCGCGGAAGTCTATTCACGACGGCTTAGAGCGATGGAAGGGTGGTCGAAACTCTTGCCAAGTCTCGCTACCTTGACGTTTTTCGTCACCATTCAACTCGCCGACAACACTCTCCGTGAGCACTGCTGCCTCTCCCGCACCGACGCACTTGACCGGTGCTCGCCAACGACTGCGGACCTACGCCGCAATTCTAAAAACCGCCCTCGGTGAACGATTAGTTTATCGAGGTGATTTTGCACTCGGCACCCTGATGCGCTTTCTGCCCATCGTGACGCAGGTATTTCTTTGGTTCGCCGTCTTTGATGCGATCGGCAATGCCGAAGGTGAAGAAGCAGCAACGATTGGCGGCTTTGGATTTCGCGAGATCGTTGCTTACTATTTGCTAACAATGATTGCCCGAGCTTTTTCGAGCATGCCTGGGTTGGCATCAGGAATCGCTCGCGAAATTCGTGAAGGCGAAATCAAACGCTACTTGATCCAGCCCGTGGACCTAATCGGACTGCTGCTGCTAACACGAATTGCCCACAAGCTCGCATTCTATGCCGTCGCGATTGTCCCGTTCGCGCTCGTATTTTTTCTGTGTCGTGATTACTTCGTTGACGGTTGGCCACCGCCGTATCGCATGACTGCATTTATTGGCTCGCTGATGATGGGGTTCATGATCGGATATTTCCTTGAAGCAGCGATTGGGATGATCGGTTTCTGGTTCTTAGAAGTCTCTTCACTATTGTTCGTTTACATGCTGTTCAGTTTTTTTCTATCTGGCCACATGTTTCCACTTTCATTGTTGCCCGATTCGATCGAAGCCATCGTGACTTTTCTGCCATTGAAGTACTTGGCCTATTTTCCTGCGGCCGTATTTTTGGGAAAGATCCCAGATGAAGATTTACCAATGGAAATGGCGATCGAAGCTGCTTGGTTGATTTTCTTTATCGTCGTGTGCCGTTTTGCATTTTCCCGCGGCGTGCGTCGATACAGTGGCTACGGAGGCTAAAGCCTATGAAACCTTCTTATGGCCGAGTCTTGGCAACGTTTGCACGTAATTCGCTTGTTCGCGACATGACGTTTCGAACCAACTTTATTTTGCAATGCATCAGCAGTTTAGGCTGGACGGCGATGAACGTTGGTTTTTACCTGATCATCTTTCAATACACCGATACGATTGGTGAAGGCAGCGGGTGGGATCGTGAAAAGTTCTTTCTATTCATCGCCACGACTTGGTTCATTAATTCGCTGGTGCAAGCTTTCTTCATGCCCAACGCAGAAGAATTTAGTGAAATGATTCGAACCGGTGGATTGGACTTTGCCTTGCTGAAACCCATCGACACGCAGTTCTTAATTTCGTTCAGGCGGATGGACTGGAGCGCGCTTTCGAACTTTTTTGCCGGATTGCTGATTGCAGCGGTTGCCTTGTACCGGTTGGCCAATCGAGAGGTGGATCCGATGATTCCATCAGCGTTGTCTTTAATTCTGTATGTGGTCTTTTTGGCCTGCGGCGTGATGATCATGTACAGCTTGATGATTTGTTTGAGCGCGACCAGTATTTGGTTGGGGCGGAACCAAACGCTGTACAATTTCTGGTTCTACATCACCAACTTCAGCCGCTACCCGATGGAAATTTACAACCGAGGTTGGGGAGCTCCCCTATACGGTTTCTTTACCTTCGTAATTCCGGTGTTATTGGTCGTCAATGTGCCAGCGCGGCTGATTGCCAAACCGATCGATCCCCGGACCGATCAAGAATGGATATTCATCGGCTGGACGCTGGTGGCGACCATGCTAAGCGTCCTGGTCAGCCGATGGGTTTTCGGTAGAGCATTGCTCAGTTACCGCAGTGCGAGCTCTTGATGGACAAGTTGGCTGTATTGAGTCAGTCGAGTTTCCGTCAGACCGACCATCGCCGCGCCAGCCAGGGTCGGACCGAACTTCTCTGTTAAGTCGATCTTGAACGAGTGCAGTTTGCTGCGAACCATTAGCGGAATCACCGCGTCCTGACGCTGGTCGACTAGCGAACAGCTTATTTTCTTTTATGCTTTAACCATCGTTCGTTCCCCATTTTTCCGGAAGCACCTCAATGACGACATCCTCGCCGCCCCCCGAATCGCCGCGGATGATCCGAATCTTTGACACCACGCTTCGTGATGGCGAACAGTCACCCGGAGCCAGCATGAATCTAGCCGAAAAGCTGGAAGTCGCGGCTCTGCTGGAAGAAATGGGCGTCGACATTATCGAAGCTGGATTCCCAATTGCCTCGCCCGGCGATTTTGCGGCTGTTAAAAAAATTGCCGAAACGATTCAGCATTCAACAATCTGTGGATTGGCCCGATGCAGCGACAAAGACATTGATGCTGCTGCGGAAGCGGTAAAGCCAGCGAAGCAGGCAAGGATTCACGTGTTCTTGGCAACCAGTGCGATCCATCGTGAATTCAAGCTGCGCATGACACCTGACGAAATCGTCCAACGTGCGGTCGCCGGTGTGAAGCGAGCTCGCCATCTTTGCGATGACATTGAATTTTCGCCCGAAGACGCCTGCCGTACCGAGGATGACTTTCTTTGCCGCGTTGTGGAAGCCGCGATTGAAGCAGGTGCTACCACAATCAATATGCCTGACACCGTTGGCTACACCACGCCTAGTGAGATTTACGATCGTTTTGCGATGGTCCGCAATCGGGTTCCAAACATCGATAAGGCAATCCTAAGCACCCATTGCCACAATGATTTGGGGATGGCGGTCGCCAACAGCATGGCGGCGGTAGCGGCCGGGGCAGGGCAGATTGAATGCACCATCAACGGTATCGGTGAACGAGCAGGCAATGCGGCGTTGGAAGAAATCGTAATGGCGATGAAGACACGGCAAGATTTTTTTCATTGCACAACCGCGATCGATAGCAAACGGCTCGTTCCCGCCAGCCGCCTGGTTAGCAAGACAACGGGCATCCAAGTGCAGCGCAACAAGGCCATCGTCGGTCGCAACGCCTTCGCGCATGAATCCGGCATCCATCAAGACGGGATGCTGAAAGAACGCAGCACCTATGAAATCATGTCCCCCGAGGACGTTGGATTTTCTAAGACAGATCTTGTCCTGGGCAAACATAGCGGACGCGCCGCCTTAGCCGATCGTGCGAAGACGCTTGGGTTCTCTTTAAATCCCGAACAGCTCGCCACTGTCTTCGAGCAATTCAAAATCTTGGCGGACAAGAAAAAGGAAATCTATGACGGCGATATCATTGCTCTGGTCCAGCAACAAATCAGCGGCAGTGTGGAACAAGAATGGGCGTTGGTCGACTACACGGTCACCAGCGGCAAGAACCGAACACCAGCCGTCGAGGTTACGCTAAAGCATGGTGACGAAGAGAAAACACAAAGTGTCGAACAAGGGGACGGACCGATTGACGCTGCGTTCTTGGCTGTTGAAAAAATCACTGGCACCGAAGTCGTGTGTAAGGATTTTCGCGTTCGCAGTGCCACGCTGGGCCGAGACGCAATTGGCGAAGTCAATCTGGAAGTTGAATTTAAGGGCAAGACCTACCGAGGTATTGGTATCAGCACCGACAGTGTCGAAAGCACGATCTTGGCGATGCTAAATGCGATCAATCGCATCAGTTCCGAGAAACGCGTGTAGAAACGCGGCTGGAAATTACCGGCCGGGTCAGCGATGGCCAATGGTTCGTTGATGATTCAACCTATCGCCAGCCAGCAACGCTATTTTAAGTCGTCATCATCCAGCAAGTCATCGATTAAGTCGTCAACATCCTCGTCGCTATTTTGATCCGGCGGAGAATTGAACCTCAATTCGCCAGTGAGCGGATCGGGGCTTACCTGAATCGAGTCTTCGTCGGGCGTGAAAGACCCTTCGTTTCGCAGCGGAGTAATGCTTGGGCTATTGGCTTGATCATCGAGATCAATCGTCGCATCACTGGGGGAATCGTCCAGTAGATCACCGACATCTAATGCAGGTTCATCAGCTTGGAATTCTTCGATTTCGACAGTCGCCTCATTCGAAAAATCAACCAGCTCAACATCGGACGCCTCTAAACGTTCGACTTCTTCGATGCTCGGAATGGGGTCTAAATCGAAATCAGATGACTCGTCGTCAATGCGAACGGTTTCATCATCCCGTTCGATTTGAGTAGGCAGATCAGATAAATCATGCTGAGCATCGTCAGATTCTTCCTCCATTTCCTCGACGACCGTTTCCATTGCCAAGGTGTCATCCAACGAATCAACCGCATCGACTTCGACCATTCCAATCGCTCCCGCGGCGAGTGCCGAAGATGACCCAGCCAACAGTATGTCTTCCACGGTCGCGTCGGGATCTTCCAAGACAGTCTTTTGCGTACTCTGTTTTGAAATTGGCAAATCACGTGCGGGGAAGATTTCATCAACATTGTCTCGCAGAATTTTCTTACCCAGCTGAACCGCTCGCTCTTCGTTCCATCCACAGCAGCCTACAAAGTGCTCTGCCAATAGATCGGCCAAGACGTTTCGGTACATGTCAAACTTCGGCCAGACGAATTCCAGCTTATAGGCGTCACTGTAATACGCGATCTGTTTGTTTTGAGGTACGGCTTCCAACCGAGCCATTGCAT
>CAYVAN010000002.1:23262-30175 GCA_964449225.1 uncultured Rhodopirellula sp. | reverse complement strand
ACGAGGGTGTATTGCTGTACCACCAATGCCCGTTTGTGATGACATTGGGGAAGATCCAGGCGTGGCTGACCAATTCTTGATTCGTCACACTGGCCAAAACAGACACAGGAAACTTGACGTTAGGAAACGCATTGAACAGATCGCGGTACTGAGTCAACGAGACGCGGCTATCGTACAAATCTTGCCCTTGATACACGCCACCTGGATAGACTCCGCGATTGACGCCGATCATCAGATCGAATGGCAATTCAAACTCGTCACATAATTCAGCCAACGTCCAAAACACTCGGCGGGACAATGCATCACGGTGAGCCACGTCGGCGAGTTCGCCTTGTTTTAATACCTGCGTCAGAGCGGTGGCTGCACGACCATCGCTGACCGGTGCAGGAACAAAAGCCGGCGGGATTGAAATCGCGCAAGCTCGGGCACCGCGGCTAACAAAATGTTCAAATCGCTGGTGCAAACTTGACCGAAGACTTTCCAGCGAGCCGTCTAATTCCACGCCGCTGCATCCAACCAAACGCTCTTGAACCGACGACTTTGCCAAATGGAAAACAAGATCATCCGTTCGCAAACACGGAATGTAGATGTTTGAATCAAAGCCCTGCAAATCGTCGTCGAAATCGTTTGTTAGAAAAACGGACTCGACGTTGCTTTGATCCAACACCATCGTTGGCCAGTCGGCGCTGGACATTTTTGATTCTGCGGAATCATAAAGTGATTCCCAATTCGATGCATTGATACGGTCGTGCTCAAAACCAAAAAACTTGCGGCAGATTTCAATCAGCCAACGATAGTTCGCTGTGTTTTCGATCGGTTGCAGGTTATGAACCAAACGCTGAACTAATTCCCTTGGACCTATCCCCGCCTCTTCGATCTGCCCCTTCGGCATCCCCGCCGAATGAGCGAGTTCGGTGTAATAGTGGTACCCCAGAATGTCCGCTAACGTCGATGATGCTGGGGCGTGCGGGTTGATGTGGGTGTGCGGATCGATCAGTCGTATGGATGCGATTTGTTCGTAGATTGAATCACGAATTGATTGAGTCATAGATTGGCGGTGGGACAATTTTGAAATTGAATCTAGAAAAACGAATAGTTCCACATCGCGAAAGCCTGGAAATCCGCGTCTGCAACACCTAGTAGAAGCATCACAAGATACCCCGCCAGCGAAGCAAGCGCCCAGATGCATTGGGTGCTAAGTCTCTTGCATTGAGCACATTATTCCGGTTTTCCTGCCCCCGGTTTCTGGCGGTTTTGCAAAAAAAAGCGTGCGGCAGTCGCTCAACGGCGCTACAATGAACGTTCCAGTAGTTCAAGGCATCCCGTTGAATCCCCTTTGGAACTGAGCCCATGCTGAATGACGATTCGCCCCGCGAAGAGGTACCGTCAAAGGCATTAATGCAATCGCGTTCATTGGATTCAGCTCCGCCACTTCCGGCGAATTACAAGGTTTCGATGCAGCGAGTCGCATTGAATCCCGACGTTGCCCGATCGGATTTACGCCAAGAACTTCAAGCGGCAGATGAAACAACCGGTGACGGTATCAATGCGGCTGGCAGTTTTCGGGGATCATCCGGTGACGACAAACGGTATCTGGCACGAAAAGCCGATCCGGTCACGCAAAGCCTCATCTTGCTGGCGACGATTGGGTTGATCTTACTAGCTGCAAGGTTCTTGGTGCCGCAGGTGGTCGAAGAGGTTCGGTATGCGTGGCGGCGTGGCGAGAACCGAGCCGATTACGAAACTGGCACTGATGGTTTAAAGAATGTTTCACTTGAGGCACTGAGCGACGCTTACGAAATGGTCACCGCTACGGTTGGCCCGAGTGTGGTTCACATCGACGTCCGTCGTCGCCTTGGTGTTGATCAGGCTGGCCAGCGACCTAATTTATCACCGCGGCTAGTGCCGGACTCTGATCAAGGCAGCGGAGTTGTCGTCGATTCCGAAGGTTATTTATTGACCAATCGCCACGTGATTTCTGATGGCGAAGATATCACCGTGACGCTTAGCGACGGCCGACGTTTGCCTGCGTTGGTTGTTGGCACCGACACGTTAACTGATCTGGCTGTTTTGAAAGTCGACACCAGCAAACTAATCCCAATTGTTTGGGGTGACAGTGACCGTTGCCGGGTGGGTTCTCCCGTGTGGGCGGTCGGCAGCCCCTTCGGACTTGATCGTACCGTCACCTTTGGCATCGTCAGCGGAAAACATCGAAAGGTTCGTGCCAGCACCGAGTGGCAAGACTTTATGCAAAGCGATGTTGCCGTCAATCCTGGTAACAGCGGCGGGCCACTCGTTGACGCTCGCGGCACTTTGGTCGGCATCAACACCGCAATTGTGGGCGACACCTACCAAGGCGTTAGCTTTTCCGTTCCAAGCAACGTCGCCAAGAAGATCTACACTCGCATCAAGGCCAATGGCCGTGTTGAACGGGGCTGGCTGGGCGTATCGCTTGCAACCGTGACCGATGATCAGCTGATCGGCGGCAACCCTAGGTTGCGTGGTTCGCGGATCGAATACTTGCATGACAAGACTGGTCCAGCTGCCCGAGCCGGAATCTTGGTGGGGGACATTGTCTTGGAAGTGGACGCCATTGCTGTACGCGACACGCAACATTTGATGCAGCTGATCGGTGAAGCGATTCCGGGCGAAGAAGTGAAGCTAAAAATCAACCGATCGGGAAAAGAGCTAGAAATTCCAGTGGTTTTAGGCGTGAATTTGGCACTCCGCTAATTCTGGATAACGAATTTCTGTCATTGCTCTACGAAAAGTAACCTCTTGAATTATGCTTAGGTCAGCTGTTTTCTTTCCTTCTTGACCGCTGAAACCAACCGCCCTGTAGTGCAATCGATCGCGACATCCGACTTATCTGCCAGCGAAGAATTGCAGGGCACGGCTAACTACTCGATGAGTGGTCTGCAAGCCTTTCCGATCCTATGCGCTGGCTTGCTATCTCTTGCGTGCTTTTTTAACACGGTCGATTTGAACTATGGATATTCGGGTGGCGAAGACCACGTCGGATTGGATTGGCAAGTCGCAGTCAAACTTGTCATTGCTGCGGCCTGCTCCGCATTCGGTGTATTAGCACTTGCATTGAGCGTTCAGGTCCGATCAGCACTCGCATCGTTACCAGGCTGTATTTTGGTGGCACTTGCGTTTGTATTTATCATCACGTCATCGGTTGCCTTGCCAGAAGCGGCCACGGTGGCTCGTGTCGCGTCGATCGTCAACTTTGGATACTTGTGCTTTGTCCCCGCTGCAATTTCGCTGCTTGGGCTTCGGCGTTTGACGATTGTTTGCTTGATCGCACTGGTCACCAATCTGGTGATCAACTGGATTATGTACCTGGGTTTTCCAGCATCGGGTGTTTACGAGGAAGAATTGTGGAGCAACGTGATCGCGCGGCGAATGGGCGGCCTAGGTCACCCCAACTCCGTCGCACGTACTGGGGTGCTTTCGATCATCTTATCGCTGTCAATGTTGCGAAGCAGCGACCTGGCCCCACGGCTTCCACTTGGCCGGACGCTTTTGATCGCAGTAATCGGACTCGGTTGCATGACAATGCTGGCGACCTTTAGCCGAACCGCGATTGTTGCGGGCTCTTTCGCATGCGGATTATTGTTGCTGGATAAAATCTTCACGCGCATCGGCATGCTCTACACCGTATCCGGTTTTGCAATACTGATCGCGACTGTGGTCAGCCTAGAATTGATAAGTGGTGGTGGATTCTTTAGCGATTCGTTTCTATCGATGACGACTAAAACTGGCGATATGGAAGAGCTGACGTCGGCAACCGGGCGAACCGCCATCTGGTCTGAATCAATGCGACTGATTTCGCTGCGTCCCATCACGGGTTATGGACTCAATAGCGCCCCGTTTCTGATGAAAGAATTTTCACTTCACCCACACAATGTCGTGCTTCACGCGTCGATGTCGGGCGGCATTTTCGCAGGCTTGCTTGTCCTAGTCTTGCTGGCCTGGAACTTCTTCTTGGGGTTAACGAGCAAAGAACCACTCGTACGAGCAATCTCGATCTATGTGCTCGTCTCTGGTATTTTTGAGGACACGGTGCTGGACACGTTTGCGTCACCATCAACACTGCTGTGGTTAGTGGTCCTGGTGTATCCATCGATCGAAGGTTTCTCTCGCTACAAGTCAGCCACGGGGCACCAGCTCACAAAACCTCATCAACTTTGAAGATCTTTTCGATGCATTACCGATTCCTGGTCGTTAGCGTGCTGCTTGTTTCGGCCATAGGCTTTTGCGATGCAGATTTTGATGATGTCAAAGTCGCCACCAAAGCTGGAATTTCCAAAAACAAACCCGAAGATGGTTTTTGCGTAGAAATGGATGGCTGCTTTCTGGTTCCCTACACGCAAACGATTCCCGGGACTGATTTAAAGTTTGAAATGATACCGATCCCGGCCGGTTCGTATCGAATGGGAAGCCCGAATGAAGAGGCGGATAGATCCGCCGATGAAGGCCCACAGATTGAAGTGAAGGTTGCTCCGATGTGGGTCGCTAAAACGGAAGTCACCTGGGAGCAATATAAAGAGTTTATGAAACTTTATGGTGCGTTCAAAACATTTCAGTCGGAAGGCTTGCGAATGGTGAACGAAAGCAACAAAGTTGACGCGATCACTGCACCGACGGAGTTGTACGATTCCAGTTTCACCTTTGAATACGGCGATGCGCCTGATCAGGCAGCGGTTTCGATGACGCAATATGCATCGCAGCAATTTACCAAATGGCTCAGCAAGATCACTGACTTGCAGTATCGGCTACCGACCGAAGCCGAGTGGGAATACGCAGCACGTGGTGGTACGACGACCGCTTTCTATTGGGGTGATGATCCTGACTTGGCTGACCAATACGCTTGGTTCTTTGACAATGCTGGCGAAGGACAGAAAAGCGTCGGCTTGCTGAAACCAAATAATTTTGGATTGCATGACATCCTGGGCAACGTCGCAGAGTGGACGGTGAATCAGCACACTGACAACTACGACGACTTGAAATCCAGGATGCCACTGGACGCGACCGACACCGCCGTTTGGCCCGAGTTCGGCACCAAATGCGTCGTACGCGGCGGCCACTGGGCGGACGACGTCGACGCCATTCGATGCGCTTCCCGGCTCGTTTCGGATGACGAATCTTGGAAAGAAGAGGATCCAAACTTCCCGCTAAGCCCATGGTGGTTCACCAGTGACCCGGCGCGTGGTGTCGGTTTTCGACTGTTCCGATCTTATCTTCCCCTGGACAGTGAAACCATCGAAAAGTTTTGGGAACCCACCGCCCAAGATGTCGTTGGCGATGTTGAATCGCGTATTTTGAGCGGTCGCGGCGGATGGGGCTTGGTCGATCCTGATCTACCGTCAGCGGTCAAAAAGCTGGAACAGTAGGGATTTCCGAAGCCTACAACTTCCCGTCGTTCCCTCAATCTTGGTTCTAGCTATGATTGTTCTCGGTGCCGTTACCGATTCAAGCGTTTAGAATCCATCCGCGTTTCCAGAACCCATCCACCTTTCCAGAAATAGTCCCGTGTACGAAACCGTTGCTCTTGTTGGTGCCACCGGCGCTGTTGGCCGAATCGTTTTACAACAACTTGCTGAACGTCAGTTCCCGATGAAGAGGCTAAAGCTTTTGGCTTCTGAGCGAAGTGCTGGTAAGGAAGTCCGTTTTCAGGGCGAAATGATTAAGGTGGAATTGCTGGAACCTGATGCGTTCAAAAACATCGACTTAGTCATCGCCAGCACGCCTGACGAGGTATCAGCAGAGTTCGCTTCCTGGGCTGTTGAGGCTGGTGCCGTCGTGGTTGACGAAAGCGGTTTTTGGCGAATGGACCCAGAAGTACCTTTAATCGTGCCGGAAGTAAATCCAGAAGCGACGGCGGGACATAAAGGTATTATCGCTAGCCCCAATTGCAGCACGACACAAATGGTTGTCGCCTTAGCGCCGCTGCATAAAGCCGCTCGCATCCGACGCGTCGTCGTCAGCACCTATCAAGCAACCAGTGGCGCTGGACTTGCGGGTAACGAAGAACTCAACGACAGCATTCGACAATCCCTCGCTGGAAAAATTCACCCACCTAAAACGTTTCAGCACCCGATTGGTTTTAACCTAATCCCACAAATTGGATCAGAAAAACACGAAGGTTACACCAGCGAAGAAATGAAGATGGTCTACGAGACCCGTAAGATCCTGGGCGACGAAGAAATCCAAGTCTGTCCAACTTGCGTCCGTGTTCCGGTCGCAATTGGCCACAGCGAATCGATCTTAGTCGAAACAGAGCGTCCACTAAGTGTGGCCCAAGCGAAAGAATTGTTTGCGGCCGCCGAAGGTGTTACCGTGGTCGATGATCTTGGGGCACAGCGATATCCGATGCCGTTGGAGTGCGATGGCAAGGACGATGTTTTTGTCGGACGCATCCGCCCAGACATCAGCGGCGGCAAAGGGATTTCATTCTGGTGCGTTAGCGACAACTTGCGAAAGGGTGCCGCGACCAACGCCGTCCAAATTGCAGAACTGCTTGTAAAACAGGCTGCCACAGCCGCAAGCTAAACATGCGAAGCGACCCCCGATCTGCGATTTAGCGCGTCGATTGGAACAAGCGACCAGAGCTCCCGCCGACGGTTTCGCTATGAATGCGGAACCGTCCTTTGAAAAGGTCGATCGATCGTCAAATGCCTCAGCACTGCACCAGCCGCTGCCATCCCGGATAGGAATGCTCCTTCGACTCTCGGTCCACCGCACCAATCTCCGCACGCTGCCAGCCCCATGGCGGGATCCCAAAGGCATTCTTCGTCTAACGGTTTTTCAGGAATCGCATAGAGCCAACGATGGGCAACAGAGTAGTCAATTTCCAAAGACTTTGATTTCGTCGCCTGTTTGAATGCATCAATCAAATGTGATTGAA
>CAYVAN010000002.1:20384-23252 GCA_964449225.1 uncultured Rhodopirellula sp. | reverse complement strand
GATTGAACGACATCAGACGATTCGTTGATGTGATCGCGTGACCATGCCTGCGATGCATGCAGAACCCAAGTTTGTGACGCAGTACGATCGCGTCCCGGCTTGCTGCAATTTCTAGCGACCCAGGACAATGCACCGTCGTTGATAAAGGCGGCGTCGTAATCAATGCCTTCTAAGCCTTCAGCGGCCAGCATGACCGCCCAAGTTGAATTCATCGAAACTTTGCGAATCCGACCAGCGATCCACGAATGCTGACCCATCAAGTCCAAGGCTTGCGGGGCAGGGCAGTTCACCACCACCACATCAAATTCACCAAGAACTTTATCGGCCGCACCAATCACGTGCCATGAATCAGAATCGGCCCTAACCAGCCGTTCCACCCGAGCATGATTTTGGATCTTTAGGTCAGCTGCCAAGTGACGTGCGACTGAATTCATCGTTGGCGATCCAACATAGCGAAGCGCACTCCGCTTTTCTGCGACTACTTTCCCATCGCTCTTTAATTCTACAATTCGCCCGGTCCAGGGTTCCACAATCCCATCGTGAATCCAGCTCTGGACGTAGCGACAAAACCGTGGATCTCTGGCAGTAAAATACTGGGCACCGTGATCGAAACGGTATCCGAGACCGACGGAATCTTCATTGGATGGACTGACACGTCGCGTTGACATGCGCCCGCCAACGCCACCCGATTTTTCAAAGATGGTGACATCTAAACCGTGATCTGAAAGCGTTCGCGAGGCTATTAGCCCCGCAACCCCCGCACCGATGACGGCGACGCGAGGTAGCTTTCCCGCGATCGGTCGATCAACGATCTTGGTCAGGCGTTCAAGATCAATGCGACCGAGATGTTCATCGAGCGGTCTATCTGGAACCGATCCATAATGCTTTTGCACATTCTTGGATGGCTGGTCAAATTGCCCGAAGCACCAAAGCACTCCGCCGTATCCACACGGGTCACGACCGTCGAGCGCGTATCGATGATTTAGATCCATTGCGACTCGCATCGACCGCCCCGGTGTAGCCGTCCAACGCAGCAAGGCCTTACCCCAGGTCTTTCGCAAATCGTCGCTTAACTCGCCATGCTTCAACAGACTTCGCTGACATGCATTCCAAAGCGGATGATCCGAATCCCCGCGTGCAAGCGTCTCCCAACTGAAATCTGCGTCTCTAGGATCAACTTGATGCTCCATTAAGGATTGCGACGCCCACTGCGGCAGAGAATCAAGAGTCTCAATTTCATCGATATTCGAATCGCAAAATCGAAACGAGAGTTCTCGAAAAACCAACAAACGGTCGACGAATTCCTTCGCATGATCGGCACTCGCTTCTCGGGCTATTCGCAGCGGGCTTACCATTCCAAAATGGAGGTAAGCGCTCAAACGACTTTCGACCCAACTATGTTGTTCATGATCGCCGTAATCCTTCAAACGATGATTGCGAAAATGATCCCACCGTTCGTATCCGGCGCGCGAACCGCCTGGACTATCAACAACCGGGCTGATGGAATGATCTACTTGGCAGTGGGAAAGGACATCTGCTAGCGAAACGTCCTGCAAGTCCATGGGAACAAAGGGCAGTTCACCGTCATAGATTTGACAATCAACCTGTTGCTCTTGGTAAGGTTGATCGATTCGCTGCGCATAAAGTTCGGTTGTCGTGGAACGGTACTGGTCAACGCTGCTGCATTTTGCGATTGAGACCGGAAGCGGCAAAACGCAAGACGCATCGCAAGTCGCTATCGGTGTCTTTGTTCGGCTAGCCAAACGTTCGATCCATCCAACAAGTGGTTGGACCGGCATCAACTCAGTAACCAGCACCGCAGCTTGTTGCGTTAGATCGCGCAGGTGGGGTCCGCGATGCCCTTCCCGTTCAAGATGAAAGAAGGCTTTGATGCCGCGATCTGCCAACTGGCGTTGAACATCGCGGTGCCCCTGCAACATGAAGCAGTGGATGCGGTCTGAAGCAAACGGATACTCCTCAGAGATTGCGTGGTAAACCAGCAGCGGCAACCCGTTTTGACGAGCCCAACAAATCGCAGTATCAAGAGCCGGGTTTTCCTTGCCGCGAAGTGCGTTGTGCATCCAATAAAGAACAAAATCTCCTGGCCCCCTGCTGGTTTGATCCGGGCTGACGGTCCAGCGCAAACGCTCAAGCAAGGGCGGCGGTAGCGATAGATCCAATTTGCAAACTCCCGATACACCAAGTCAAGTCAGAATCCAACGACGATTACCGACACTGATGCTGGGATCTTAGCCACGCGGCAAATGCGACTGCTAGGGCTGGCTTTATCGGCGAATCATTAACTTGGCCAGCGACCCCCACGGTAAACCTGAATCAATCCGTATTTCACCCCAAGCGTGGGATTTCGATGGGTTTAGTTTTGCTGCGACCGAACGGGCTGCCATTCGCCCACTGATCACAGCGGATTCCATTGTTGACGGCCAACCTGTCGGGGTCCAGTCACCCGCTAAGTGTAACCAGGTCAGGGCAGGGCGGACGCAACCTCTGATCCTTTCAGTCGCAGGACTCACCGAGAAAACGGAATGTGGGTCAGTGACGATTCGATGTCGTAGAAGCTTGAAATCTCGCCCCAGCGGAAACTCCGCCCGAAGTTCATCCAAGACAGTTTTCAACAACGCGTCCTTGCCGAGTGATTGCGACTGCTCCGATGCGCTAATCACAACTTGGTGGTAGTGACCAGACTTGCTATCCGGCCCGTCATGAAACTGGGCATTTGACGGCTGCGAATTCGCTAGCGGTTGTCGAAAAACCCATTGGGCAGTGGTCCCGACCATCACCGCATGATCTTTCGTCATGATCGGACGATCAAACCATAGGTGGATTCCAGAAATTGGCGAAGCATCCAGC
>CAYVAN010000002.1:2549-20374 GCA_964449225.1 uncultured Rhodopirellula sp. | reverse complement strand
TGCAATCTTGAATGTTGGGGATAGCAGCTTTCGCATCATCGGGATCAAACATCGACGACAAGCGGTACCAGGGAACTGCGGAGACGACTTGGTCAGCCATTAATTTTTCGCCGTTTGCCAGTTCCACCGTCGGTCCAGCTGACGATGCGATGTCGATGCGTTTGACCGTTGATTGGCATCGAAGGTCAACGCCTAACGATTTCAGCTTTTGCGGAAGACGTTCGCCAAACATTTCAGAAAGAGGATTCCGGGGAACCAACACATCGCTGGCACCATGCGCCGCAGCAAACCCGTCGATCAGAACCTTTCGCGCCGCCTGCATTGAAACGACCTCTGTTTCCTCGCCCAGGGCACTGATCAAGATCACGTCCCAAAACGCTTTGATGGTCGCTTGACTTTGCCCCACACTTTGAAGCCAGGTCTTTGCAGTCACATCGGCGAGCGAATCCGATTTTGTACGCATCAAACGCCACATTCCCAATCGAACTTCACGCTTCTGGTTTCGAGTCAGATAGTCGAGTTTGCCGATGCAGGAAGCCAAATGCAAAGGCGCGGGAAGCCAGCGTGACGGAGAAAACGGGCTAGGCTTAAATCCAGGACGATGGAAAACAAGCTCGCGATATCGCTTCCAATCACCCAGCAAATCAAACCTTTTCAACATCGCAATAAAATTGGTGCAACATCCCATCGCGACGTGTTGGCAATAGTCGATTGATTCTCCACTGACGAAGTCCGAAAACGACCCTGCTCGCCCTCCGGTGCTTCGCTTCGCTTCAAGCAGCGTGATTTTTAGCTGAACCGAATCGCCACCGATGACCTTTCGCCCGTTTGCAAACGCGACTGCGTCGGCAAGTGCTTGGGCAGCGGATAGGCCTGCCAATCCGCCACCAATGATGATGACGTGGGGAGTCGACAACTCACTCATCCCGACGCGCCAACTTCAGATGGCGGTACCGGTAGTCGCCTAAAAACCCAAGGCACGTAGTGCTTTGATACGAGCGATATTTTCTCAGAACGGGTTAGACGAACCCGCTTTTGCAGGACTTGGCCAGGATCATCTTCAATGTGTTTTAGCAGCTTGCGATAAGTCCTCCACATCATGCTAAACATTGGCTTTCCGTCGCAGTGCAGTGAATCCCAAATCCCCCAGCCTGAATCGAACAACTTAGCGGCTCGAGATGCTTCTTCGGAAATCAAGCATTCCAAACGATCGTCGCGACGTGGTCGCAGCAAATCGTCTTCGCTAAGACCATGCTGTTCGTAGTGTTGGCGCGGCAAGTAAATCCTTCCTCGTTCAGCGTCTTCGGCGACGTCTCGTAAAATGTTGGTCCACTGAAAGGCTAAACCGCAATCAATGGCAGCCGATGTTGGCAGGGGTTCATCGAATTCCCAAATATGCAAACAAGCCAGCCCAACCGCGGACGCGACCAAATAGCAATAATGTTCGACTTGTTCGTATGTGTCGAACCGAGTTTTTTGTTGATCGGCTAACACTCCATCAATGATCTCTAATAGGAATCGAGATGGAATTTCGTATCGCCTTGCGGTATCCGAAAGTGCGGGAAAAATCTCCTCCGCTCGCTTCCGCAGCGACGATTTTGCTGAATCCCGACCACCACTCAATGGCTGGTCGCCTGCAAGCCAACCTTCTGGAAAAATGACTTTCCCAGAATCATTCTCGCTAATTAAATTGAGGGCCGTCGCTCCTCGCCACCACTGTAACCATTGACTACGAACTGACGGTGGCTCATTCGAATCGCCTAGATCGTCAGTAATTCTCGCAAAGGCATACAAAGCTTCCATCGCTTCACGCTTGGGACGCGGCAATAACCAGAATGAGCGATAGAAATTGCTGCCGCTCTGCCGAGAGATTCGGCGAACGTGGTGATAGCTTTCTGCGACGATGGATTTACGCGACATGATGAACTAAGCCTAGCAAACCACGGGCGTCCGCAGCAGTAACCAAGATCGTCATTTTGATTCAAAGCAGTCTCAACGTTGCCTTCGCCATTAACTTCAGCTGAACGAGCTTGCTGACGGTTGGTCGCACTGCCAACACGTCGTATCGGATTTCCTTAATCGCTGCGAGCGTCTGTAGACCACCGTGAGCAAATAGCTTGATGTCCGCCGCCATCCAACGAGGAACTCGATCGCCAAGCGACAAGCCTCGGTCAAGATACTGCTGAGCCAGTTCGCATTGCGATTTAATCATTTGCCGCAGAGGTTCGGGTGTCGACGACACTGCTTCGCCGGGCTTGCCAAACATGGATTCATCGACGCCGAATTGATCCCAGCAGTCCATCGGCAGATAAATACGTCCGATTGCGAAATCTCGCCCTACGTCTTGCCAATGATTGGCCAACTGCAAACCGGTGCAAATGTCATCTGAAAGGGATTCGGTTTCTTCGTTGTAGCAATCAGCAAGCTTGAGCACGATCTGCCCCACTGGATTTGCCGAACGCCTGCAGTAGCCCAAGAGTTCGTCAAAGCTTTGGTACCGAGTCTTGGTTTGATCCTGTTCAAATGCATCCAGCAAATGATAAAATGGCGCGTTCGGTAACCCGAACTCACCCATCGTTTTGGTTAACGCAAGAAACAGATTAGAGGTTGGTGATCCAGCGATCGCAGCATCAAAATGCTGCCGAAATTCTTGCAATCGCGTGATGGCGACTTCGGGTGACGGCGATTCGTCAGCCAGATCATCGGCGATTCGACAATAAGCATAGATATTGAAGAACGGCTGCCTGAGACGTCTTGGAAGCAGAAAGCTTGCCACTAAGAAATTCTCGTAGTTTACCCCAGCTAGAGCCCGGGTCAGGGACTCGGCATGCCGTACCGAGACAAGCTGGGTGGTTAGCCCATCAACAAGTTCCGCCTTTTTGTTCATTGCCTAGTTTCGAAGTGTCCTTATTTGTTATTCCATCACCCGATCGGGTTAGACGAAGGGAAGACTGAGCGGTTATTCTGCGGAACCAGCGTGCTTACTGAGGCCTAGTATTCTGACAATCAGGGAGCATTTGACATAGACTCCTCGGTAAACTCTCTTTCTGGCAAACCACCAATTTTTGCGATAGTGTTCTACGAATGAAGATAATTCTGGCAGCTCCGCGAGGCTTTTGTGCTGGCGTAAATATGGCGATTACATCCTTGGACTTGACCTTGGAGCGTTTCGGACCGCCTGTCTACGTCTATCACGAAATCGTACACAATCAGTATGTGGTCGATAGTTTTCGTGACCGAGGTGCTGTGTTTGTAGAACAAATTGATGAGGTTCCCGAAGGCAGCGTTCTTCTGTTCTCGGCACACGGTGTTTCACCCGAGATTCGACAAGCTGCCAAGACTCGGAATCTTAACGCGATTGATGCTACGTGTCCTCTGGTGACAAAGGTACACCTCGAAGCAATCAAATACGCAAAGGCGGGTTACACAATCATTTTGATCGGGCACGATGGCCATGACGAAGTCATTGGGACGATGGGTGAAGCCCCCGAAGCGATTCTGTTGGTCGAAGACGAAGATGGCGTAGATACGCTTGAGGTTGCCGACGAAAGCAAGCTTGCGTATCTAACGCAAACCACCCTAAGTGTTGATGATGCGAACCGCATTATCAGTCGACTGCGAAAACGATTCCCCCAGATTGTTAGCCCACCCAAAGACGACATCTGTTATGCGACTCAGAATCGGCAAGAAGCCGTTCGATTGCTCAGCGATGATGCGGATACCGTTGTGGTGGTGGGCAGCCAAAACAGTAGCAATTCGCAGCGACTCAAAGAACTAGCCGCCGAATCAGGACAAAAGGCGTTCTTGATCGATGGCCCCGACGACTTGGATCAGGCTGACTTTGCCAAGGGAGACACCGTGTTGCTAACCGCAGGAGCCAGCGCACCTGAATCCTTAGTTCAGGAAACCATTACTTGGCTCGTCGACTTGTTTGATGCGACGGTCGAAGTGAAACAGATTCGCGAAGAATCCGTGCAGTTTCCGTTGCCCAAATCTCTACGCGTGCTCAACCAATAAAAGAGAAAACGAATGTCAGCCAAGGAACAACGACGCCAGAAAAAGCTTGCTAAGAAACGATCAAAGGAGCTTGCAAAAAAGAAGGAAGAAGCCCGTGCAAAGAATGCCTTGCAATCCTTGCCCGGCCAAGTGGTGGCGGCATCAAGCGGCGCGATCGAACGCTGCCTGATCAGCGAATCGTTGCTGGACCCCAACGAAAAATTTGGCAGCGTTTTGATTAGCCGTAAAATGCAAGACGGACGAGTGCTCTTTGTTCGCTTACTGATCGACGGCAAGTGTTTGGGCGTGAAAGATGTGGATGCCAAGGTTTGCTTCCCAAGCATGCTAAGCGAATTGATCGACCGGATGGCTGAAGTTGACACCATGCAAGACGCGATTCCTTCGGCTGCGCTGAAGCTGGTTGAATCAGTCGTCGCGTTCGCGGATCAGTTTGGATTCCAACCCCATGATTTGTACCAAAAGACATTACCGATCTGGCGCGACATCGATGCTTCTCTTTGCAAAACGGAATTCGTATTCGGCGAAGAAGGCAGGCCCCACTTTATCTCGGGCCCTTCTGACTCAGTCAAAACAATCACAGAGACGATGATCAAGCTGGAAGAATCCGTCGGCGAAGGAAACTATGACTTCACCGTTGAAAGTGGTGGCGGAATGGATGATGGCATGTACGAACAGAGCGATGACTACTCGCCACTGATCGACGATTCCGAATTAGACATTAGCATCGATGAAGACATGCCGATGAAGTAGTTCGCCGCGAATATAATGCGAGAAGCAGTGGTCTAGGCTACGTCGGCCAGCCTTTTTCTAGCACCTGCTTCATCGCGGCGAGGGTTTCTTTACTGACGTGATGTTCGATCCCCTCGCTGTCGATCGCCGCTGCACGATCGCTGACGCCAAGTTTTTTTAAGAAAGCTTCGACGACTTCGTGTCGCTGACGAGCTTTGGTCGCCAAACGACGTCCGGCAGTTGTTAATTCGATGGGTTGATAGGGTTTCGTCGTAACGAATCCATCACGTTGCAGACGCGCGACCGTGTTATTGACCGTTGCATGGGTCACGCCAAACAAATTGACCAAATCCATCGCACGACATACCCCAGATCGCTCGATCGCCTCAGCGATCGCCTCAACATAATCCTCCGCCACCTCGCTGGCGTGGTCGTGACGAATGCGACGGTGGCGAGCGGTGGTCATTGGGGCACATGTCAGCCAAAAGAGAGACTAAGACAGCGAAGAAATTCGCGACGGTGCAGTCGAAAATAGCATACCTGTGCGCAGATAGCATCCCCTTGACGTCGGAACTTACAAGACCGATGATTTAACTTGTTAGCCGAGGCTAATTCAAGCCTCGGCTTAAAAAACACACCAACAGTTAGCTTCGGCTAACTATTTAGAACAGGCTTCCTGTAGGACTACCGTGGGACAAAATCGAAAACGCTTACGATCCAAACGAGCCTTTACACTGGTGGAATTACTGGTGGTGATTGCAATCATTGGTGTATTAGTTGGCCTGTTGCTGCCCGCGGTCCAGGCGGCACGCGAGGCTGCTCGACGGATGTCATGCAGCAACAACCTGCGGCAGGTCTGCTTAGCGGCACAGAACTACCATTCTGCATTCAGGCAATTCCCAGCAGGCTATCAGTCGTTTGCGACCCAAGATGGTTCCGCACCGTCATCGGCCCAGATCGATCCGTTGACCTGGGACGCCGGACCGGGCTGGGGATGGGCTGCGGCATTATTGCCGTTTGCCGAAGCAACCTCGCTAACCGATGCCATCCAATTCGATCGCCCCATTTGGGATCCCGTCAATCAAGGTGCGATTGAGTCGACCGTTCCAATGTTTTTGTGCCCGAGCACCACCGGCGGCGATGACGCGTTCACCGTGCAGGATTCAATGGAACAACCATTGCAGATCAACGGTCAAACCATCAGGCTCGGGCGCACTCACTATGTCGCCAGTCACGGGCAGGAAAGTTGTTGGGGCGAATGTGGATCGGCGGCAACCGGCGAAGTCTTCACCAACATTTACACTTCCACGACAAAGATCGTCGACATTGATGGCGATGCAGGACGGGTTGCCGATGGACCGTTCTTCCGCAATTCACGAACGCGGATGCGAGATATTCTTGATGGTACCTCCCACACCATTTTCTTTGGCGAACACAGCTCAGCTCTGAGTGACAAGACTTGGGTCGGTGTTGTTCCCAGTGCATCGACCCATCCGCGATTTCAGTCTCCTGAAAACGGGTCGGATGCGGCAGCCACACTAACGCTAGTTCACGCTGGACCATCGGGCGGCGAACTAGACATCACGGGCAACCCAATCATTCACCCAGTGAACTTCCCGACCTACCATGTCGGCCAGATGTTTTCAGAGCACCCCGGCGGTGGCATGGTCGCAATGGGCGATGGATCCGTTCGCTTTGTCACCAACTTCGTTGACCTATTGCTGTGGGCCGAAATGTCCAGCATGGACGAAGGCGAAGTGATTGATTGGGCGGGACTATGATGGGCGGCGCCCCAACGAAACCTTTGATTGGAATCGCCGTCGCGTCATGCTTGATCTTGCTTTGGTGGTTTTGGCCAGCAAAAGTTGAGCTCAGTGATTCAGAGTACGAAGTTGCGATCGCGTTGTACCGCGTCTGCAATCAAATGAACGACGACGGTCTGGTTCGTATCGAGAACCTGCTTGCCGAAACAAAGGGCTCCGAGTTCGACCAACAGGTTTCACCGCTGCAGTCCATTCTTGATCTGGCGAAACTTGGGCGTTGGAAAGAAGCGTCGGAAGCTTGCAGGCTAGTGCTAGACGATCAAGTCACCATGTGACGAAGGACCGATCTATCGATTCGCCATCGCTATCGATTTGTGGGGGCAACCAACAGTTGCCTAAAGTACGCATCCGTTTTCGGATCGTGACCTTGGATCATCAAAGTCCCCGGTTCAATCTTGGATCCCTTTCGGGGGTTCTCGTTTGGCGGACGATCATCGTAAAAGTTGCTGACCTGAATTCCCTGAACCCAAGCAGCCATCGTCGGTCCATCCGCTACCAATACGACGGTGGACCAGCCGTCCACTAAACCTGCAACTAACCGCGCGTTTTGTCGCTTGAAAAAACCTCCGGTTCCATGGTCGGCTGGTACCAGAGGATTCCCATCGGTCGCTTGATTACTAAGCTGACATTCATAGCCCATCATTTCTGAGCCTTTGATACACCGGAAAAAGATGCCTGAGTTCATTTCAGGCTTTGGCATTTTGAACTCGGC
This sequence comes from uncultured Rhodopirellula sp., assembly GCA_964449225.1. GTDB lineage: Bacteria > Planctomycetota > Planctomycetia > Pirellulales > Pirellulaceae > Rubripirellula. Next base: position 13,093 of record CAYVAN010000002.1, on the reverse strand, counting down.
CATCAGCACAAAGTCGTCGTAGACTTGCTTTGACTCCAATTGATTTCGACCGCCTTTCGCGTGCAACCATCCTTGATTGTTGATTGAAAACTCCCCAGGCATTCTGGGATACTTTGTCCACTTGGAAAGCTGTTGATCGAGCGTGTTTTCGAGGCCCAGCGGTCGCAGTTTGATTTCTCGAAATTCGATGCTGCCTTTTTCATACTGAAGTCCAATCCGCCCAGCGGGGAAACCGATTTTGTCGGCGTACTGACACACCTGTTCGCCCGCGATCGAAACAGTCATCTCGTTTCCGTTGACCACAATCTCCAAGGATCGCCAATCGTCGGTTGGGTTTAAGTTTGCTTGCGACTTTTGTTTGCCAACAATGCTGCCGGTTGGGAAATCCGGATGATTATCGCAAAGGTTGACCTCAAAACAGTCAACGCCCGAACCCGCCGGTTCCAACGGCGTCCGCAAGAACACACCGCTATCGGTTTGCTGATCGCATCGGAACTCCATTTGCAATTCGTAGTTTAGCCAAGGCATCGAAGTACACAGCAGTGATGATTGGCCTCCATCAACCGTGATTGTCTGGTCTTTAACGGACCAGTTTGCAGGCCCAGCAATTTCCCACCCATAGAGCGTGTGCCCGTCAAAGAGCCGGATCCAACCCTCGGCAGCATCTTCGGCTGACAAGCGAGCAGCCAGCAGTTCAGCTGCGCTCGCTTCGTACGTTTTCGGAGCAACGATGACAACGGGCTTTTCAGACAAGCTATCGGATTCAGTTTTCTTGCTACATCCCGAAACAGCAACAACCGTCACCATCACGATTGCCAATCCCATCGAACACAAATACTTGCTGTAGGTCTTTGCATCAAACCCCATCGGCGCTGAACCAATGCGGCCTAAGCATCTGCACGTGACGATTGCACGCTGCATTCCCTGGCGGCTGTGGGAAACGACCCCTGAAAACGGATGCTGTAAATTCTTATGGTTGATCATCGTATCCATACCGTTGGAAGTATTCTTGCCAAGCTTCTTTGATCTTCATCTCGCCTGCGTCACTTAGGTTGTGCTTATTGACTTCGTAGCTTCGGTGCTCCGTATCGACCCATGATTGGAACGTCGGTCGAACGGACTCGAAATCTGCTAAGTGAAGCGTGTCATAAATTTGCTCCAGCGTGCTCACTGGATCCTTCGTTAGCCCTTCATAGCTGATGTCGATTATCCGCTTACTGGAAATTTTATCGCGATCACGGTGAAAGGCGTTGTACATTTTTTGGAAGCATTCGATCACATACTGCGGCAGATCATCTTCACACGGTTTTTGCATCGCCTGAACTTCGTCAAGGCTGCTCCAAAGTCGACATGTCGATGGAAATAACGCTCGTGGGTCCCGGGTGATATGAATGAACTTTGCATCGGGGAAGGCCTCGGCCAGTTGGGCAATTCGGCCCGTGTGCGTGGGACTCTTGATAATCAAAGGCCGTCCCGTGGAAACACTCACCGCAGTAAAAAAGTGTCGCAGTTTTTTAACCCAGCGGGTGCGTTTTTTTTCGTCGACGCTGCCCAGATCCAAGTAATCAAGATCAACGGCACCCTCATTGGGGAAAGCAATGCGGCGATAGGGTGAAGGCAACCCCAAATTCATCAGTGCAAACTCATCTTCCTGGGGACGGTCCCAACCGGCCGCCATATTGTCCATCGGTCGCTTGCCCGGCAACAACCACGTGGCGAATCGCCTGAAGAACCACTGCGAAATTAAGAAATGGTGTGGTGCGAAGCACTGGTAGGTCGACGGACTGCTGTAGCGTTCATCTCGCACCATCAATTCATGGAGCATCGTGGTGCCCCCTCGCCAATGCCCAACAATAAAAACAGGCGGCCCGTGCAGGGTTGCCTTGGCGAGCCGCCGACCGAAAATCAGCTGCTGGATCCCAGCCATGACCGTGTTAAACGGAGTTGCGATCGAAATACTGATTAGCAACCCAATGCGACTCGGGTGGATCCTAAAACGGCCGGATTTCAGCAGCAAAAACCAAGCGACCGGTCTCATCCCGTGCCAGAACCGGGGCGAGTAAAACGGATATCGATGGAATTGGGATGCGTCAGCCAAAAAACTGATCAAGGTGTAGGGTTAGGAAGTGGATTAGGAATCCAAAAAAAATCCAAGGAACCGAAACAACCCGCTCACTGTAGTTGACTACCGGATAGCCGTGCAGCGGGATAGATTACTTGGCGGCAATAAAGCTAAACTCCACCGGCGGTTTTCTATTACAAATGAATGTTCCCCCCAGTCCCGATTCCGATTCGACGACAGCCCGTGAATTGTCGATGGTGGATTTGCAGCGACATATTCGTGAAATGTACTTTGAAAAAGACGCCGCCCGAGGCGTGGACGGTACTTTCATGTGGCTGATGGAAGAAGTAGGCGAGCTAGCGTCAGCGCTGCGGGGCAACGACAAAGAAAACTTGGCGGAAGAGTTCGCTGATGTGATTGCTTGGTTAGCCACGATCGCCAATGTCGCCGGCGTTGATCTCAATGCAGCATTGGTTGCCAAATACGGAAGCGGTTGCCCCGGATGCTCGCGACTAGTTTGCCAATGCCCCAATAGCGAGAAACCGTAATCGTGGATCGTAGCCAAATTTGGATCGTTGCGGTTCTGTTGGTCTGTTGGGGTAATGGCGCGCAGGCGGAAAACCAGAGAGAAAAACAGAGAGCCGATCATTCCGCGAACGCCGTCGAATCGGTAAGTCTGGCAGTTGGGCTTGATGGGCACTACCGAGTTGGACGTTGGACAGGCATTCGCCTAAACGAAGGCGATGCAACCGACACGGTGATCCAGACTCGTGATGGCGATGGCGTTAGAGTTCATTTTAAGAATCGCAGTAGCACCGATGCCCCATCGGATTGGATCTATGTGATTCCCGGCAGCGAAGCGGCACCGTTAGCATTGATTCGCAAGGGCAAAACTATCTTCACGGATCGATTGCCGCCTTCTGGTTCGCCCAGCCGCGGCCCCGCGATGCTTCCCACCGACATGCCCTGGTCCGTTGTCTTTGGTGATCCGCTGGGGCTCGATAAGATCGGAAAAAACGAATTGCTCCGCCGCGCCGCAACGGTAGCGGTCACCGTCCCAAAATCAGCAGCGGGATTACCCGACGATGCACTCGGCTACGATGCGATCGACCTGATGTTAGTGACCGGCAGCGGCACGGACGTGCTGTCTCAACTTGATCGGGCGCAAGCTGATGCGGTTGTGAATTGGGTGAAATCCGGTGGGCGGATCGTCATGACGCTAGGGAAATCAGCGCCAAAATTGCTTCAAGCAGCACCTTGGCTTAAAAGCCTCTTGCCATTCGATCCATCCAAAATTGTTTCCATCAACCCTTCGGCGATCGAAACTTATACGGCAACCCAAACGCAGCTTGATTCGTTCGACGGCGTTAAGCTTCCGCGTGATCGCGGCGAAGTGCTGGTGATGGGCCGCACTACTCGGCGAACGATCACCCCCATCGCGTCTCGGTTCAACGTTGGCTTTGGAACCGTCGTCGTGATTGCGTCCGACTTAGACTCAGAGCCTTTCGTGCAATGGCCGCAGCGATTTGATTTCGTCACTGCCATGACCGGCGATAGCGTCTTACCACCCGATGCAGCAGACCAAGTCCAATCGCGACGGACGGCCTATGACGATTTAGCTGGCCAGCTTCGCATGACTTTGGATCAATTCACCATTCGCCGCGGAGCCAATTTCTCCGTGATCGCACTGGTCTTACTTGGACTGATCGCAGCAATTGGGCCATTGGATTACCTATTGGTCAACCGGCTATTGGGGCGTCCGCTGCTTGGCTGGATCACGTTTCCGGTCACCGCAATCGCTCTATCAACATTATTGGTTTGGCAATCATTACCAACCGTTGATACATCGGCCGATTCCCTTGCGACGTTTGGGCAGCGGGTGCAATGCAACCGAATTGAGTTCATCGATATTGACGGCACCAGCAATCCAGGTATCGGCCGCGGCGAATCGATCAACTTTCTGTATTCGCACGATGCGGGAATGTTCGACATTCATGCATCACCCAGCGATAAATTGAAAATCATGACCGAGCGGATTCGATCCAGCGCCGCATCGTTCGGGCATCCTGGTGCATCGTTCGGTGGAATCCAAATAGCGCTGGAGGATTCTCGGTTGCCGACTTACGATGCGACCAGCGATTCGGTGCTAGATGTCGACCAACCCCTGTTAGCTTCGCTGCCGATTGCACCACGCAGCAGCAAAGGTTTTTTCCACCAGTTCAAATTCAATACCGATGTCGCATCCGAATCTCGAATGAACCGACGTCCAGGCAGCGAATTGCTGAAAGGCCAACTGACCAATCCGTTGCCGGTCGATTTGCTTGACGGGATGCTGATATTTCGCAACTGGGTCTATTTGTTGCCCACACGTTTTCAATCGGGTGCAACGCTTTCCTCGTTGAAAGAGTTGCGACAAAAGAACTTCCGATGGTTGCTGTCACGCCAGCAAGCGATTGAAAGTTCGACCCAAACTGAAGCGTGGAATCCATCGCAAACAAATGACCTGCGTCGCTTGGCCGAAGTGGTAATGTTCCACCAAGCCGTAGGTGGAACCACCTACACCCAACTGCAAAACGAACCGATGAGTCATTTGGATCTGTCAGGGACACTCACTGGCGATCGCTGCATATTGATGGGCCGTTTGGAACGCCCTTTAACCAGTATTAACGTCGACCTACAGAACGCGACCGCACAAAGTCAACCGGCGTCTTTTCAACCCAACGGAAACACACTGTCGTTACTGCGGCTTGTCTTGCCGGTTGATACAGCAAAACGTTGATCTAGATCATTCACCTTCATTCGCCATTTCAAACACTGCTGCCATGATTAAGACCGTTGACTTAACGAAAAAGTATGGCGATGCATTCGCGATCAAGAGCATTGATTTAAACCTGGACCCCGGCGATCTGTTTGGTTTCATCGGTCCCAACGGTGCAGGAAAGACGACAACCATGCGAATCATTGCAACGTTGCTGGAACCCAGTTGGGGCGAGGCTTATGTGTGCAATTACAGTGTTCACACTGCGCCGAAAGAGATCCGGCGACTGGTCGGCTACATGCCCGACTTTTTTGGTGTTTACGACGACATGACGGTGGTCGAGTACCTTGAATTCTTCGCAGCGTCTTATCGCATTGGCGGTGAAACCCGTCGCAAGCGAGTCAATGAGATGCTGGAAATTGTTGACTTAGACTTCAAGCGTGACGCCTTCGCAAACACCTTGTCACGTGGCCAGACTCAGCGCCTAGGATTAGCTCGAACGTTGCTGCATGATCCACAAGTGCTGTTACTTGATGAACCGTTATCGGGACTAGATCCGCGAGCTCGAATCGAAATGCGGAATCTGCTTCGCAAGCTTGGTGAAATGGGAAAAACGGTCATCGTCAGCAGCCACATCCTGCCCGAACTTGCTGATGTATGCAACAAAATCGGGATCATCGACAAGGGCGAACTCAAACAGAACGCGACCAAGGCCGAAGTGATCCGCATGGTTCGGCAGCACACGGTGTTGGTTGTCGAGCCAGCGCTGCCTGAAAAGATGAATGAAATTTCAAGCGTCCTTTCGGGCCACACACTCGTCCAAGGCTGCGAGACTGGCGACGGGGCAGTGCGGGTGGTGCTAAAGAGCGACGCACAAGACTACAGCGAGCTTCCGCGTCTGCTGATCCACAACGGAATCGACCTGAAGAGTTTCCGCGAAGAAGAACTCGATCTCGAATCCGCCTTCATGGCGTTGACCAAAGGCACAAGCACACGAATGTAAAAACCACAGATGGACGCAGATGAACACAGATTTTCATCATTGAAATCATGCACGACCAATCTGTGTTCATCTGCGTCCATCTGTGGTTAGAAACGATCCACAAAGATCGATACCAGAACGATCGCCAGCCTCCCTGAAGAAAAATCCAATCCTGATTCCACCTTCTTCACACGGACCAAAGCACCAGGGAAAAGCTTGACGGACCACAGATGGACGCAGATGAACACAGATTTTCATCACTGAAATCATGCACGAACAATCTGTGTTCATCTGCGTCCATCTGTGGTTAGAAACGATCCACAAAGATCGATACCAGAACGATGGCCAGCCTCCCCGAAGAAAACCACAATCCTGATTCCACCTTCTTCACACGGACCAAAGCACCAGGGAAAGGCTTGACGGACCACAGATGGACGCAGATGAACACAGATTTTCATCATTGAAATCATGCACGAACAATCTGTGTTCATCTGCGTCCATCTGTGGTTGAAAACTAAATGCCAACACCATTCGCCAGGCAAGCAAAGCTATCCTTAGGTCTTGATTGCTCCACTCCACGGATACTTTTGAACTAGGATACGAGAATGTCTGACGCAGATTATTTATACAAAGAGGAAACTCACCAAATCATTGGCTGCTCGATGGAAGTTCTAAACGAACTGGGCCATGGCTTTCATGAAAAGATTTACGAAAACGCACTTGTGGTTGAATTTGGCCTGCGGGGCATTCAGGTCAGCCAACAACCTGACTTCCCGGTCCTCTACAAGGCTACCAATGTCGGCGTCTACATACCCGACCTGATTTGTTTTGAATCCATCGTGGTGGACACCAAAACCATCAACCAGATTACTGACCACGAGATCGGTAAAATGCTCAACTACCTGAAGGTAACTGGCATGCGAGTCGGCCTGCTAATCAACTTTAAACACGCCAAGCTTGAGTTCAAACGCGTCGTACGTTGAGTAATCCTCGATCAAAGCCGCACGGCTCTCCAAGAACTTGAACGACAGATAAGCACAGATTTCATTGCCTAAAGCAAGAACACAACATCTGTGTTCATCTGTGATTTGAAATCAGCAAAGACGACGCCCGCAAAAACAACGGCAGGGTAAGTTAGTACGGCAAGGGCAACCTCGGCCAAGCAGAGTTGGTTGACCATTACCCAATCAAAATCTCGCACCCTTGGCCAGCTTCATCACCAATTGTTCCAGCAAAAAGCGATCGCGGCCGTCGGCGCTGTGGGTTCCTTTGAGTCGCAAATCGGCGTCAAGCAACCAGGGCAACAATTTGAGTGCTCGGGCGCGGGTTAAACCTTTTAACTGCGCCTTAGCGCGTTGAATGTCAGACGGACGGTTGATGCCTGCCGATGACAACGCATCTTCTAGCTGCATCTTGCGACCTTCGGCTTCGCGTTGCTGGAAACAAGCCGTCGCCATGCCCAGCCGACGCAGTGACCACGCGATTTGGGGCAGCAAAGCGATCGGTTTCTGCCCACCGCTCATCAACTTATCCAGCTGCCTAAGCGCATCGGCGGCGTCGCCAGCAGCAATCGCGTCGGTGATTTGCCAAACAGTTTTCCCCTGCCAACCGGCAACAACATCACGCACGAGTGCTTCATCGATCTTGTCACCTGGGTCGCGGTACAGTGCCAGCTTGGCAATTTCGGTGTCCAGCATGCCGATTTCTTCACCCATCATTTCCAACAGGGCGTCGGCTGCGTTCTTTTCAAGCTTGGCATTGTGTCGGCCAGCAACATAGCCGGTCAAAAACTTCCGCCGTGTTGCCGCCGTCACGCCAACCTTCGAATCGGTTGCGTTGCCACAAGCGACCAGCAAATGATCTTTGTGGATAGCCTTGTAGACGCGAGTGTTTGATGCGAGCGAATCAAGTTCAATCACAAACCGGCTCGCACCGCCTGGCTTGGCGACATACTTTTCAACTTCGGGCCGATGGCTGCTGAGAAATTTATCGGCCGATCGAATCACGATGGTCCGTTTGTCGCCCATGTCGAACAGCGATGCGGTCGCCAAGTCGTCCCGCAGGTCACCCCACTTCGCGGTGTCGCCATCAAATTCGGTCACATCCCCAGCCGATGAAATCGCCTGCATCACCCAGGAACGCAATGCCGCGTCATTGCCGTACACGCCCACGACGTCCGGAAACGATTCGGGCGGCTTTGGCAGGAATTCGAAGGCGTGGATCAATGTCATGGCGGACGTTTTAGCATTGCGACTGTCCGGTTACCAGCAAGCGAGTAGAATACTGGGATGAATCAGATCAATGACATTGCCGAGCACCAGCAAGCCATGACGCGTCATCGCCGCCGTGTCGCTCATGCGCGGACACCGAAACAGCAATGGGAAATCAGCCAGCGTCTACAGACTGCGGCGATGGAGGCGATCCTAAAAGATCCCGATGCCTACCGGGCGTTCTTGAAGCGAAACTATCGGACGCGTCGAGTCGATCGTGCGGATCAGTTGGCAATCGAGATGATGCGGCGTGAACGATGAGTCAATCGCCGTCGACCTTGTTGCAGATCGTGCAACGCTTGTTGGCTCACCAAGTTCCGTTGGTCGTCATTGGCGGTCATGCCGTCAATATGCATGGCTTCGCAAGAGCGACAGAGGATGTTGACGTGGTGTTTCGAAGGACAGTCCAGTCTGAACAGCATTTGCTCGGCGCACTGGTCGAACTCAATGCCTATTGGATCGGCTCTGATATTGATCCGTCCACCGGAATCGAGCGGATCCATCCCGTGACCGCTGAGTTTCTAAGAGAGAAACACTTGATGATGCTGGGCACGGATCTTGGGTTCCTTGATCTTTTTGATTTTATTCCCGCGATGCCAGCAGAGTCCCTGGACGATCTGTTTGAGACTTCGATCCAGCGAGAAGGGATTCCATTCGCCAGTTTGGCTTGGATTCGACGCATGAAAGAGGCGGCCGATCGACCGCAGGATCGGATCGATCTGGCAAACCTGCCTGAACCTTCGTGAAGGATTCCGGCTGGCCATTGATGCTTGTCGTTCCTCACATTTCAATATCTTTTTGAACAACACGTCGCCAAGCTTTTTTGCCATGGCCATCCTCGCTTCGTACTATCCTTGCTCGTAATACTCTGGGTACCGATTTAGGAATTCGGGGTGAGCCCCTTTGATGTAGACGCATTTCGCATTGATCTTAGTGGCAGCAATCATTCTCGCGGCAATCAGTCCGTAAATCCCAAAACCAATGCCCACGAAAATTCCCAGCAGCAGTAAAAGGGGAGCGATACTCCCCGGGTTTCTGGGATCTTGGTAGACGATACCAATGATGAACATGGCAACGCCGAGCAAAAAGCCGCCCCACCCGATGAGTATTCGACGTCTGCGGATTTTTTGCCAACGATCTGAAAGCCCGATGAACACGGTTGCTCGTTTGGAAGCGAGAGCTGCGACCAGGATGTACAGCAAAACGTTTAGCAGAATGAGTAGTCCGATCGCTGGGTGGTGCCAACCCCGCCTTTGCGATAACGCGAGTATTGACGCTGGGCTTGTTTTCAATTTTCTATTTGTGGCAGCTGATTGCCATCTACCATCGACGTGTTGAACCTGGCGAGCCCAATTCCAACCAGTCACCTGTTTCAATTGAATTTGAAAGACTTGTTTGGATCTTGGTGGCCTTTCTGTTTTTGCAACCGACGGTCAATCCATGGTACTGGCTTTGGATCGCGCCTTTGACAGTGTTCTCACGGAACCGTGGCTGGTTGTTTGCCGGAGGCCTATTGCTGATTTACTATTCCCGCTTTTGGTTTGAGCTACTTCCCAATTCATATGCGATTTCCGGATATTCTGGTGTCGGCATGTTCGACCACGGATTGGCTTGGATTGAGTTCGGGGCAATTGTCGCGGTCATTTTCTTGTTCAAGGCACATAGAAAAAGCGGCTGATCGAATTCGATCAACCGCTTAACATCATGGAGAATTTTCTATTCGAGTCCAAAAAAACGAATTGGTTCGAAATTCCAACTGCTTTCCTTAAGCGGGTCATTGGCTGGTCGAATGCTGTGAATTGCGAAACGTTATTTCCCACCGCTGCCGTCACTCTTTTTCATAGTGCTTTCTTGATTTGATCGGCTCCCATTCTTCATCGGACTTCCCTACTTGGTACTCCCTTGCTTCATCATTCCAACATGCTTATTCAACCGAATGGGAGGCTTACGAATTCGGGATTAACATTTCGAAGATTGTCCGCAGTTTTCTTGAGCGAATTGACGGTGTTGGGTTCTGTTGAAAAAACCACGAAACTAATGTGCCTAAATCATTCTTAGGGCGATTCAAATTTCGACTCTGCATGCTAAATTGAATTTCAGCATCGGTTGGGCTAGTTCTTGAGGGAGCGAAAGCGAACGCCGCTGAGATGAATTCGATCCTGTTTAATGAAGGTTTATTGGTAGTACTTATGCGACTCTTAAAGCAAACAACTCCAGTTTTATTGATGGCTGTTTCTTGTCTTTTTTATATTGGATGCGGTGAAACAGAGGATCCGGCTCCAGCTTCAAGCAATTCAAGCAGCGTCGCCCCTGCTGAGGGCGACATGTCTGACGGTAGTGGAACAAAAGCCGAAGTTTCAGATGGCAGTGGCACAAAAACCGAAATGAGTGAAGAGAAGAACGACGGTAGCGGTTCTAAGTAGTGTCGCAATTGGTGAACACGTTTGTGCGCTAACGAGAACCATCAAGAAT
>CAYVAN010000002.1:0-2537 GCA_964449225.1 uncultured Rhodopirellula sp. | reverse complement strand
ACTTGGGCCACTCCGCCAACAACGATTTCTTAGTTCTCCTGAGCGAACCGACTGCTAACAATCCAGAAGAGGTTTGGGTTGGTAGGATCTGAAACGACCAAGCGGCAGCGATGGCGAGTCCATTCGCTGCCGCTTTTTTGCGATCTTGCTTAGCCGCGGACTTGCTACATCACCAAGTCGGATGCCCGGATTTCGTTCGCCAATCCTGACACGAACCTTCTTGCTTCGGCATACTCAATTGCTTTGACATCTCTGTTGGCCGCCGCAGAATTCAGGGCGAAATTCAACTGCGACAATGTGGCAAGAAAATCTTCCGCACTGGCGGTATCTCGGATGTTGCCGCTCATGATTTGAGTCTCTAGCTTCGTCACAATTGAACTAAAACTGTTGGTCTTGAGTATCATTGGCCAATTTGCAGTATTCTTCATGCGATCGATCGCATCACTGCTTAAGCGAAACGGTTGTGCCAATACTCCAATCTGATTTGGAGACGCTTTTCTTTGACGTAATAGTTTGAAATCTCTTTTCGCCTCATCCAACGCCAATTTGCTTTGTCGTCGATTTGCAGATCCGTCGGGCTTGCTACCAAGCTGCACCAAAGTGTTCTTGAAATTAGCCTTTATCAAATCGGCTTGTCGTTGCTGATTCGCTCGTGCTTGCTGCTGTTGCCGAACAGCTTTCTGACGTCGAAGCTCTGCTCTTTCGGTTGCACTCAACCGAGAACCCCCTCCCCCAAAACCTCCTGAACGGGTACCAGACTGAGCAAAAGCAGAATTTTCAATGGTCAAAATCGAAACGCCAATGATGAAGGCTGCAATAGTGTACTTTTTCATTTTCAACTCCGTCTTTGATTGAGCAAGTTTTGGTTATGCCTTCAAGACGTTGTATTGGCGTGATCGCTTACCTTTCTATTCCGAGTTTATTTCTTTTTTTCCTTGTTAACGAATTTAGTAGGCCTTACATGAAAAACTCAAAATCAACGAAAAGAAAGTAGATCAATATATTTTCGGGTTAAACCAGCTCGAATCGCGTCTTGAATCGTAACCCCATTCACAGACAAGTTCAGAAACCAATCTGCACAAGAAGCAAAAGGCCAGCTTTCGTATCACAAAGAAATTTTGAAAAGCAGAAACCAGCCCTCTTACCGCGTCCTAATACGCCCGAATTGAACGTGCGAAAAGCAACTCCTCGGCGAACTAATTGATTTGCAACTACTCATCCGGGCTCGATCCAGAACCAAAGCCCCCCGACTTCTTCTTCGCGCCAGCCGGTTTGCCAGGATCGGCTTGAGAATTCAAAGCCCAGTCGTAATCGAAAAAGGCCACCTTCACCTCACCATTGGCTGCCTTCATCGTCGCATCCTTGGTCGCCTGATTGCTGGTCAGTTCATTGATCCATGCCAAGTAACCGCCATCGGGATATCGCTCATTCCAATCGTCCCCGTACCAGCTAAGAATCTTGCTCAGCTTCAGCTCGTTGGTTGCGGCGTCGAACATCACGTATTTTGGATTGTCTGAAAAATGCTCGCTTTGATCTTGTAGCTGATCACGGACACGCGATCCTACATAGGCCTCGGCGCGGATCGAAGGGCAGCTGCGCGCCGCACAAACGAGTGCCACGTGGATGCGAGGTTCCTTAAACGTCGGACGAATCATGCCGTGTTCAATATCGTTGAGGCTGACTGTCTTGCCCGAATAGATATGCTCCTTGATATCGAAAAAGCCTGCTCCGTCCACCGAAAATCCATCCACCGTATCGTGAATCTTGTGGCTGATCACACCATTGATCACAAACGCGTTGTAGGCGTTGCAGGCCAAAGCCAATTTCTCGTCCTCGGTCCCCAGGCGTTCTGGATCACACGCCCCCAACTCGCGCAAGTACTCGCGAAACAGATAGTCCTTCTTCATGCCGCTGTAATCAACCAGCCCGTTGCTAACGTACGATTTCAGCAAGTAATCCCATACGCCATGATCGACACCACTGGCATCAACCACCGGAGTCGGTTTGGTTGTTGGGCTAAGATTTTGAAACGCCTGCCAACCGACAAACAGCGGAACGATAAAAGAAACCGCAGCCACCCAAAAGTAACCACCATAATAATTTGAACCCTTGTTCACGCTTTGCTCCCAAGATTGTTTCCAGAATTTAGCTGCACCAAAGCCGGCCCTGGTGCATCTCCAAGATGCAAAATCTGCATCGGGCAACGCACAATACATTCCTGACAACCGACGCACGGCGTGTCGGCCAAAGTTACCGGCTCGCCTCGGAGGGCACGGCCTTTGATGTCGATTCCCATCTGACAAAACTGATTGCAGACATTGCAGTCAATACACTTTCCTTTTTCCGGAGTGATCTTAAAACTCGACCAGCGTCCCCAGAAATTCATCCAAAACGCCAACGGGCACCACATGCGGCACCAGATTCGTTGGCCAAGAAAAGGATACAGCCCAATCGCCATCGCGCCGGCAAGAAAAGTCCCAACCCAAATGTCGTACCAGCCAAATAGATCCGCTCTCACCTCTTTACCGCCCTTAAGC
>CAYVAN010000001.1:50564-80421 GCA_964449225.1 uncultured Rhodopirellula sp. | reverse complement strand
TCTCCGAGCCGATAGCGTTGTCGGCTAGGAGAGCCGAGCGACATTGCCCAGCTTGAAAGACTGAGCTGCCCTGCCTGGGTGCCTGGGGTATCTAGGACATTCGGGTTAGCCTGATTATGATGCAGGGGATCACACGCCTCCCCTGCCCGGAAAGCCGATGCCACCGATCTCCCAGTCTAAAGACGCAACGCAAAACATCTCTTTAGCGGCAACGGAAAACCCCTTGGGCATGGAGGGACGTATCCCAGGGGCACCTAAGGAACGGTCTGGCCATGCGTTTGAGTCACTCGTGTTTCAGTGTCGTCTCAGTCCGTCGCGAACGCGGCTAAGTTTTCTGCGTGATGACGATCAAACGGCCGAGGCCGTCGACGGCGAGCAATTGGTTTGCCGAGCTGAGTGGCTGGCGAAACAACTGATTGAGGCGTCGCAGCCGGGTGATCGAGTCTTACTGGCATTCCCGGCAGGCATCGATTTCGTTGTTGCTTTTTTGGCTTCAGTCCGCGCGGGCTTGATTCCCGTGCCGGTGCCCTACCCGAAGCCGCGCCGGCCCTTTTCGCGTTACCAGTCGGTTGCGATGGACTGCGGTGCAAAGCTTGGGTTGACGAACTTGGAGACTCTTCGACGGGCTGACGTGAATGGCGTGTCCTCGAATGGTTCGGTAGATGAAACTCAAAATGAGTCTTCGGTCCAGTGGTTGTCACCTTCGCCTTGGTCGAAGGAAGCCGGTCCAGTCGAAGCTGGCGTCTTTGATCGGCCTGATCCGGACGTCCTTTTTCTTCAGTACACTTCTGGGTCTACCGGGACGCCAAAGGGGGTTCGGGTCACGCTGGCAAACCTACTTGCCAATTTGAAAGTGATCGGACGCGGCTTTGGGTTGGATCAACTAGAAATGGATCGCCGAGTGGTCTGCAGTTGGTTGCCAGCCTATCACGACATGGGGTTGGTCGGAATTATTCTGTCGACTTTGATTCACGACGGTCATGCCGTGCTATTGTCACCGACTTCGTTCATGCAGCGTCCTGGTCGTTGGCTATCGGCGGTTAGCGATTATCGGGCCGCGATCACGGTGGCACCCTGCTTTGGATACCGTTACGCGGCGGCGAAAGTCAGTGAAGAAGAGCATGGCGATCTCGATCTAAGTAACCTGAAGGTGGCGGCGTGTGGTGCCGAACCGGTTGACCCAGCGGTGCTGGAAACCTTTGCTGAGCGATTTGAAACCGCAGGGTTCAGGCGACATGCCTTTTATCCCTGCTATGGACTTGCCGAGAGTACGTTGATGGTCACCGGCGCGGACCGGGGCCAACTTGATCAACGTTCCCCCGAACTGCCGGGATACGACTGCAAACACGTCAGCCGCCAAGGGCTAAGGGAGTCATTTTCCCGCGCCCCCATCGATGACCTCGATACGATCCGTTTGGTGTCTTCTGGAGTTGCCGGACAAGCAACCACGTTGCGGATTGTTAATGCCGCCACTTGCAAGGAGCTAGAGGAGAATGAAGTCGGTGAAATTTGGGTTCACTCGCCCAGCGTCGCAGACGGCTATTGGAAGCAAACCGAAATATCCGAAGAGGTTTTCCACGGACGTTTAGACAACGATTCAAAATTGTATTTACGTACGGGGGATCTTGGTTTTCTGAGCAATGGGGATCTTTACGTCACAGGCCGGATGAAAGACCTGATCATTATCCGCGGTCAAAATCACTATCCCGAAGATTTAGAACGCACGATTCTTGCCAGCGGCGATGATTTGACCGATTGCCTGGGGGCAGCCTTTTCGGTTCCCGGCGAATCAGGCGAATCGCTCGTGATCGTTCACGAATTGCCTCGCGGTTTTGCTGCCGATCAAACCGGACCGTTGCTGGACGCCATCCGAATTGCGATCGCCAGTGAACACGACTTGATCGCCAAGACTATCGTGCTGATTCGATTTGCATCAATGCCACGGACCAGCAGTGGAAAGGTTCAACGCAGCCAATGTCGGCAGAGTTTCCTGGACGATTCGTTAAAAGTCATTGATCAGTGGAAGCCGACGACTCAACTGGATCCCACCTTGTTTCCGGATCTGACGCCGTTGATCCAGTCCCCTAATGCGCGTGGGATGGTGCGGGAACGAATCGAGCGAGTCTTGTTGGCGTGGTTGGTTCGCCAAGTGGGTGCGGAAAAGAATTCCATTGATGCCCAACGTCCCTTCGCCGAATGTGGAATCGATTCGCTGATGGCGGTCGAAATGAGTGGCCAATTGGAACAGTGGCTCGATGTACGATTGTCTCCCGTGATCGCCTGGTCGCACCCCAACGCAGAGAAACTGTCAGAGTATTTGACCGATCAGGTGCTTGGCAGTGACAAGACGCAAGAATCGGTTTCTGAACCAAGCATCGAAATGTTGTTGGCGGAAATCGAATCGATGAATGATTCGGACGTAAACAACGAGCTTGATGGACTTTCGTAAATCAAAAGAACAAATTCACGTGGCGGATGTCGCTAAGACTTTCGGATTCGTGGACTGTCGAAACTCTTCGCGAGTTTCGCTACCAAGTGAGACACTTTCGCTATTTCGCCGTCGATCGGATTTGGCGATCAATGAATCGCAGTACTGGTGAAAATTGTTTTTTCATAAAGAAATGATCACCGGCAAATTGTCGACATAAGAACTTTGCCGATGTTTCCTTTCGCCAAGCGTTCAAATGATTGAGGTCCACGATACGATCTTCAGACCCGCCAACGGCAATGATCGGACAATCCAGCGGCTCTTCATCGCGATAGGGATAGGTCTCATAAACCTGCATGTCGCCGCGAATTGCAGGCAGAACGAGTTCTAACATCGTAGGATTGTTGGCGACTTCGGGCGGAATGGCACCGTACCAATGCTGAAGCTTGTGGACCATTTCTTTATCTTCAAGCAACGCAACTGACTCGGTCACTCCCAAGTTGTGGGGCGGGCGACATGCGGCGGCAACCAGACGCTGGATTGGCTTTCCTCGTTCACGCAGCCGACGAGCCAACTCGAACGCTAATATGGCTCCAAAGCTACACCCCAACAATGTGATTGGTCGATCGGCAAGCGGGCTCGTGATGATCGCATCGGCTAGCTGCCCGACCAACGGATCGGCGTGATTGATTGGTGGCTCACGTAGCCGACCGTCCCTACCGGGAAGCTGGACGGCGTAGATATCGGCGGACTCCAGCACTGAGTTTCTCCATCCACCAAACACGGAACTGCCCATACCGGCGTAGGGGAGACAAATGATCACATCATCACGACTGGTGTCGGATAGTTGCATTAACCAAGTGGAACGTTCGCTCATTTCACCTTGTGGGTTATCACCTCGTCGCTCGCCATCCTGCGAATTGGGCACACCATTTCTTTCGATGGCCTGATTGGATGGTTTCATAGGTTTAGCCTTTAGTTACAATCTGTCACAAATCTGGAATCGACAATGGGGGCGTGGATGCCCCCATATTGCTGGATCGAGATACTCGTCTTCTTTAGGCCAAGAGCCAAGATTCGATTTTTCACTCAGCTCCGACGAACAGGGAGGTTTTGCGTCCTACGTCCTCCTCTCCCTTGAGTTCGAGTCAGTTCACAGCATGAGCAATTTAAAGCAGCGTATCGAGAATCTTACTCCGGCTCAACGAGCATTGTTTAAGAAACGCTTGGCCCAAGATTCGGGTGGTATTCAAGAACCAATCGCCGTGGTTGGGATGGCATGTCGATTTCCTGGTGCTGACAACCTGGACCAGTATTGGGATTTACTTTGTCGTGGCGGCAACGCAACTGAAGAGATTCCCAAGGAACGCTTTCCCGTCGACAAGCTGTACGACCAGGATTACGAAGCGGCCGGGAAGATGATCTCGAAGTGGGCCTGCCTGCGTGACGACCTTGGCGACTTTGATCCCAAGTTCTTCGGCATTGCACCTCGGGAAGCCTCGCGAATGGATCCGCAACAGCGCATGTTGTTGGAGGTTGCTTGGGAGGCAATGGAGCATGCTGGCATTCCACCCGCAGAATTATCAAAATCACCCACTGCGGTTTTCATGGGCGTGTCTCAAGTCGATTACACCAAATTGGCTGGCCAGTTTGATAATTTCCTGGAGATGATCGATGCGCACACCGGCACTGGGAACTCGCTAAGCATTTGCGCCAATCGTTTGTCCTACGTGTTTAATTTCAGCGGTCCAAGTGCCTCGGTCGACACCGCTTGTTCGTCCGCATTGGTTGCTTTGCACCAAGCCGTTCAAAGCCTGCGGGCTCGCGAGTGCGATGCGGCGCTTGCCGGGGCGGTGAATGTTTGCATCACACCCGATTCAATGATTTCACTCTCACGTGCGCGAATGGTTTCGCCGACTGGGCAATGCCGTCCATTCCACGAAGATGCGGATGGTTACGTCCGCGGCGAAGGCGGCGGAGTGGTGGTGTTAAAACGTTTGTCCGATGCCGTCGAAGCGGGCGATCGAGTGCTAGCCGTTTTACGACATACCGCGATCAACCATGGCGGTCGAACCTCCGGCATCACGGCTCCCAACGGATCGGCACAGGTGCAGGTCATCCGCAATGCACTAAAAGGCGGCGGAGTAACACCCGCCGATATCGGGTACATCGAAGCGCACGGGACTGGCACACCGCTTGGCGACCCCATCGAAGTGGAATCGCTGGGCCAAGTTTTTCAGCAGCAATCAGCCTCGGACCAGCCGGTTTATCTGACCAGTGTAAAAGCCAATATCGGCCACCTGGAAATTGCCGCGGGCATTGCCGGGCTGATCAAAGCGATTCTCGTTTTGCGCAACGGCACGATCCCCTTGCAACCAGGCTTGGACAAGCTCAATCCACGAATTCGGTTGGAAGGAACCCGCATTCAAATCCCAACCGAAGCAGTCGAAATGAACGACGACCAACCGCGACGAATCGCAGGGGTCAGCAGCTTTGGTTTTGGTGGGACCAACGGCCACGCCGTGATTGAGTCGGTGCCCGATACGATCCAGGACGAAACGCCTGAGAAGGAAAAGGGGCATCAACGCCAATTCCAGCTTTTGACGCTTTCCGCTCAATCCGACAAGTCGTTAAAGATGTTGGCGGAATCCTATCGAGACGTGATCAACGACCTGACGCCGGAGCAAATCGGTGACTTCTGTCACGCTGCGGCGGTGACTCGGACGCATCACTCGCGACGCGCGACGGTTCAATTTCACGACAAAGATCAACTGCTTACTGACCTTACGAAGCTTGCCGGCGGCAAGACTTCGCCAAGCATTCGACGCGGCAACGTCAAGTTCCGTGGCCGTGGACGTTACGGCTTTCTGTTCACCGGCCAGGGTTCGCAATTGCCCGCCATGGGACGCGACCTGTATCAGGCTCATCCCGTTTTTCGCGAAACGATGGACCGCTGTGAATCCGTTTTCAAAGCCCAGCGTGGTGAATCGCTGTTGGAAGTCATCTTCGATAGCGATGGCGCTGACCGCTTGAACGACACGGCCTGGACTCAGCCGGCGTTGTTCTCGCTGGAAATATCGCTGGCGATGCTTTGGAAGAGCTGGGGAATCGAACCGTCGGTCGTGATGGGGCACAGCGTCGGTGAATATGTTGCAGCATGCTATGCCGGTGTGTTTTCGGTAGAAGATGGATTGCGATTGATTACCCGGCGTGGTGAATTGATGGGCGGGCTGCCAGAGGGCGGTTCCATGGCAGTCGCTTTTAGCAGCCCTGCCGAAGTGGGCTCCGTCCTGAATGACTTTGATGGACGATTGGAAATCGCAGCTTACAACGGTCCTGAAAACATCACGGTATCGGGTGACGCGGAGTCGATTGACCAGTTCGTGCTGCGATGCAAGGCCGATGGTATTTCATGCCAACCGCTGGCAGTTTCGCACGCTTTCCATTCGTATTTGATGGATCCCATTTTGGAAGAATTCGAGGCCTTTGCACTAGGCATCAAATTCTCTGTTCCACAGATCCCCTTGATCAACAACCTGACGGGCGAAGCCGTTGATGAGCAAATCACCACGCCGACTTATTGGTCGGAACATATTCGAAGCAGCGTGCAGTTCGAACAAAGTGTTGCAACCATGGTCGGCGAAGACCTTGATGCCCTCATTGAGATTGGCCCGACGCCCGCCTTGGTTGGGATGGCCAAACGTTGCCAGCCGGATTGGTCTGTCGCCACCATTGCCTCGCTGCGGAAGGGCAAACCAGACGTCACGGCAATGATGGATAGCGTTGCCGATTTGTACGTTGCAGGCGGAGGCTTGGATTGGTCCGCGTTTGATAGACCCTGGAATTTCCAACGCATGGACCTGCCCTCGTACCCGTTCGACCGCCAACACTATTGGCTTGAATCTGATGGTCCAACCAACGAACGGCTCGATGATGTATTTGGAATGAACATTGTTCATCCACTATTGGGCAAGGTCATCAGTGTTGCCGAATCGACCGTCTTTCAGTCCAAGATGCGTTCAAGTTCCCCGGCTAGCATCAAAGATCACGTCGTTCAGGGGTCAACCCTGATGCCTGGGTCGGGTTACACAGAAATGGGTTTTGCAGCCGCAGAGTTTCTGTTTGGCGAGGGACCGCACCACGTCGAGGATTTGAACTTTCAAAATGCGTTGTTCTTGAGCGAAGATGCCAAGCATGTGCAAATGGTGATCTCTTCGCCCAGCGGAAATCGATACGCGTTTCGCATCTACAGTCGTCCCGTCTCCGCCGACAACTCTGCTGGTTGGGAACTTAATGCGACGGGGACCATCATCCGCTGCACCTCTGCCGATCAAGCCCAAACGCCACCGCCGATCGATCTTGATCGGGTGCGTGAAGGGATGATCCGGCAACCAGAAAAAGACGAGTTCTATCAGATCATGGCCGGTCGGAATTTGAATTACGGGCCCACCTATCAAATCATGGACGGTTTGACGAAAACGCCTGATCAAGCGACCGCGCCGATGTGCTTTCACGAGGATGTGGTAGACCAACTCGGCGAATTCACCATCCCACCCGCGGTCGGTGATGGTGCAATGCACTGTGCCGGCGGAGTGGTCCCATTGCAAGCCGATGGTGAGTTTTCGCCTTACACCTATTTGCCCACCAGCATTCGATCGGTCAAGGTGTTCGAGAAATTGTCCGAAGGTTTGAATTCGGGCGGTGTCGTTGCTGTCGCAAAACGAACCAGTAAAGATGATTCGGAGAGCCCCGAATCGGTGACCGCCGAAGTCTTCTTAACCGATACCGACGGTCGTTGCTTGGTTCATTATCAGGGCGTGTCGCTTCGCCGTTTGAGCCGTGCGACCGAAGAAGCCGAGCGATCCGATCCTCATCAATGGCTCTACCAATGGGGATGGACGAAGCATGAAGAGTTCGACGAAAACTCAAGTGCTCCGCCCGAATCGGCAAAGGAAGAAACGGTTATCGTTTTGGCCGACAAGTGCGATGTCGGTGAAAGACTGGTCACCAAGTTGGCTCCGCAGTGTGGACGAATGATCGTCGTTACCGCCGGTGATCAGTACAAACGCTTGGAAGATCAACTGGTAAAAGATCCATCCGCTGAAGAGAACACTGTCAGCGTTGTCGTGGAACGATTTGAGGTGGACGCTGCGACCGGAGAACATTTCGAGCGATTGATTAGCGAACTGAAACTAAAACCTAAGCAGCCACTGCGTGTCGTACACGCGTGGAGTATCGATGTGGTTGATCCCAACGTCGATCCAGAGGTTGGAGGCGATGGAGCTGATGGAGCCGATGGAGCCGATGGAATGGAACAGATCGCTTTATCACGCAGTCTGTCAGCGTCGTCTTCGTTGTTTTTGTATCGCTATATTTCAGACGCCTCGCTGGGCATCAATCCAACTGTCTTGATCGTGACTCGGGGTGGGCAAATCATTGACGATGAACATCCCGTCGCATTTCTGCAACAAGAAATGATCGGGATAGGGCGCGCTGCGACATTGGAATTTGGCGGGTTCACCACTCGCATGATCGACCTAGATCCTGACGCAACGGCCGATGATTCCGCCAAGCGGTTGATCAACGAACTGTATCTGGACAGTGAGGAAACGCAGGTTGCCTGGCGAGACGGAAAACGTCTTTGCGGGCGTATTGAGCGATTGAAAGACTTCGATGAATCCGATGATTCATCGGTCGTGCCCGTTGGTACTCCGTATCACCTTACGATTTCTGGTGACAACACCATCGAAGGCCTTCGCTACAAACCCTTCCGTCGTCCTAGGCCGGTTGGTGATGAAGTCGAAGTGCAAGTCGCTGCGACCGGTTTGAACTTTAGCGACGTGCTGAAGTCGCTGGGGCTTTACCCCGGCATCACCGATGATGTGGTTCCGGTCGGCATCGAATGCGCCGGTGTTGTTTCGGCAGTAGGTGATGATGTCACTGACTTGAAAGTTGGCGATGAAGTGATGGGCATTGTGCCCTACGGATTTGGTTCCCATTGCATCACGGCTCGACATGCCATTGTCCGCAAACCGGAGTCGCTGGATTTTGAAGAAGCCGCGATTATTCCGATTGCCTTCATGACCGCGTACCACTGCCTGGTCGATGTGGCAAGACTTCGCAGCGGCGAACGCGTGTTGATCCACGCTGGTGCCGGTGGCGTTGGATTGGCTGCGATTCAGATCGCCAAATCGATTGGCGCAGAGGTCTTTGCCACCGCTGGTAGCGACACCAAACGAGAATACCTCGATGCAATCGGAGTCGATCACGTAATGAATTCGCGTACTGTCGAATTCGCCGACCAAATTCAGACGATCACGGAAGGTCGTGGCATTGATGTCGTGCTCAATTCACTGCCCGGTGATGCGATCGATCATAGCTTGGCGGTATTAGCCGAGTACGGACGTTTTGTTGAAATCGGCAAGGTGGATATCTATCAAAACAAGATGATTGGCTTGCTGCCGTTCCAACGCAACTTGTCTTACACCGCCGTTGATCTTGATCGCATGTTCCGCCGTCGGCCGCAAGATTCGCAAACGCTTCTCGCTAACGTGATGCAGAAGTTTGATGACGGCACTTATGAACCGACCAACATGACGGTCTTTGATGCCGAGCAGGTGGTCGATGCGTTTCGCTACATGTCTCGGCGACAAAACATCGGCAAAGTGGTTGTGTCGATGTCGCCGACCGAGATGGAAGATGATCAGGCCGAAGATGACGGATTTGAAAGCAGGGTCCGCAGCGATAGCACGTACTTGATCACAGGAGGCCTGGGAGGACTGGGCCGAAAGGTTGCCCAGTGGTTGGCCAGTCACGGTGCTGGAGCGATCGTCCTGACGTCTCGCCGCGAACCGTCCGAAGAAGTCGTGTCCGAACTGGGTCAGTGGTCGGAACGATTCCCCGCGACGACCTTCATCGCTATGTCGACGGATGTGTCCGAGGCGAAGTCGATTGAAACGACCCTGGACCGCATTGATGACTCGCTTCCCCCGCTGCGTGGCGTGATTCACGCAGCCGGTGCGGTCGAGAACAAATTCATGATCGAGATGGACATGGACACTTACCATCGGAACACCAAGGCCAAGATCGAAGGCGGTTGGAATCTGCATCGTGCGACTCTCGATCGACCGCTGGACTTCTTTGTCTTGTTTTCTTCGGTCAGTACCATCGTGGGCACGATCCAGCAGTCCGCCTACGGAGCCGCCAACGCTTTCCTGGACGGCTTGGCTCACCACCGACGGTCAAAGGGCCTTCCCGTAACAGCAGTGAACTGGGGCCCCTGGGCAGACGTCGGGATGGCGGCAGAATCGGGCAACGACCTGGATTCCCGCGGCAACCTCGCCCTACCCGTTCAAGCTTCTTTGGACTTGATGGGTGAATTGATTGCCAGCGGGACGCGTCAAGCAACGGTGATGATCGCGGATTGGCCCAAGCTGATTCGTGCGTATGAGGCGTTGCGCCGCAGCGGAATCGCGCCGCCGATGTTCGACCATTTCAAAGTTGCCAAGGACGAAGACGAAAACGCCAAGGCGGAAGCCAAAGCGATGCACGCAAAGTTGATGTCGATGTCCACCCAACAGCGGGAACAAGAATTGCAAGTTTATCTGTGCAAGCAAATTGCTCAGATCATGGGCTTGGAACCGGACGACCTGGATATCAACCAGTCACTCAATACGATGGGCTTGGATTCGCTGATGGCGATTGAATTGGCAAATAAGCTGCAACTGACTTTGCAGGTGGCATTACCGATGTCGATCTTTATTGAGAATCCAACCGTATCATCGCTGGCGAAACAATCGACAATTGCAATGGAAGGCGGCACGCCGGAAGAATCAGCTACAGCAGATCCTGAAACTGATGCGGGTTCGAGCGATCAAGCCGATGTCGCAATGGCTGCAAACGAGTGATCGGAATCGAAAGACTCCAAATCAACATGAACCATGGCGATTGAAAACGGGCAGTTCATTCCTGCCGATGGCACTGTTTCCAGATTCACTTGATTGCCAGCAGGCCTGTTGGACCTGGACGTAAGAACCAGAATCCGGTTGAGGTGATGATTACCAGCGCCGCGAACATCCATTCGATCCCCGCGCCGCTCCATTGCATCGAAGTGCGAATCAACTGGTACAGCAGTCCCGAAATTAAGATGGCCGACCAGTTGACGACGGATTGCGCCGCCAACACTTGTCCGCGAATCGGCGTGGGCGTTTGGGTTTGAATGAAGACATGAACTGGCAACACAATGGCACCGGTCAGCAGGCCAAGTGCAAACAGGACGATCGCTATTTCTGATGCTGACAAAACCCAGTCCATCATCGTCAACATCGCCAGCACACCTTGGCAGACGACTAATGCAATCGTCGTGACACGTAGGCAACGCACCATTGGAATTCGGCGTTCAATGACTCCCGCGATCACGCAACCCATTGCGATACCCAAAACGCTGGACGCCAACACCAAGCTTGTCGACAGTGGCGAAAGCTGCAAGTGCTTGATGCAAAATAGATTGATGATGGGATGATAGAGTCCGGCAATCAGCCAAAGAAATCCATAGACAATCATCGCGTCACGAAGGTATCGGTGGCTAGCGATACCTTTCCAAATCTCAGTCAACTTAGCCTGCGATCGTTTTCCGTGGTAAACGTTCTGCGATTCCGATCCTGGCCTTGCGATCATGTGGGAGGCAATGATGCCAA
The DNA here is from genome assembly GCA_964449225.1 of uncultured Rhodopirellula sp. GTDB lineage: Bacteria > Planctomycetota > Planctomycetia > Pirellulales > Pirellulaceae > Rubripirellula. Next base: position 69,297 of record CAYVAN010000001.1, on the reverse strand, counting down.
GGATCGCGACCCATACGAACCAACACCCAATCAACCAGAGATCGTTTGGCTGAAGGCTAACCATCAGACCACCGATTGCAGCGCCACCGACGATCGCTAGATAACCGAGCATTTGCATTGCACCGTTGGTCAATGAAACTCGTTCTTGCCCAACCAGGTCTAAAATGATCCCGTACTTAGCCGGTGTCAGAAACGCGGTCTGGGCGGCCATCGCCATTAACAACCCCAGCAAGATCCAAAGTGGGACTGAGTCGAAAGTGTACAGAGCGATGGACAGCAATAACATGATCGCGCCCTCGACATACTTTGACCACACAATCACGAGTCGCCGGGGGTAAGAATCCGCCGTCCGGCCTGCTGGCCCAGCGAGCAATAGAAATGGTGCGGCGAACAGGGCGATGGCGACGCCTTGCAAGTCACCGCCAATCATTGGGATTTGGACCGATCGATCCAGCATCATTAGCAGCACCATTTGCTTGAACGCATGATCGTTACAAAGACTTAAAAACTGAGTCGCTAATAAACCAAAGTTCGATGATGGTTGCGATGTCACGGTCATACGCCGTTGAATCGCAGATGGGTGATCTTCATCACTTCGCGAAGATGCCGGCCGATCCAAGGAAGGCGTTTGGCCCATCGGTACCAATGCCAACGATCCTCGAACCGATCCACCAGGGACCATTCACCAATGAACTCGTACCGGGCGTCCCAGTTCCGTAGATCACGTCCGCTGTGGATACCCCATTTAAGTTCCGCTTTGGTTCGCCTGAGAACAGGGACCGTACTTTTTCTTCCAACAATGGCCGGGGACACCGATTGGAATACCAGTTCAGCACTCGGGAAACGTTCTCGCAGTCGTGAAAACAGATCCTTGATCGCGGATTCGTCGAAGTAAATGAACAATGCTTCGGCGACAATCAACGTCGGTTTCTCATCGCCAACCTGGTCAAACCAAGAGGCATCAAACATCGACTTTGCAATGCACTGGTGACGTTCGCTGTCGTCAAAAAAGCGTTTCCGTAACTCGATGGAATCTGGCATGTCCAGGTCGTACCAGCTTACTTTCCCGTTGTCCAAACGCCAAAATCTCGCATCGAGCCCCGCGCCCAAATTGATGATTCGGCCATCGGGATTTCGGTTGATGAAGTCGGTGACCAATTCATCAAAGATCACGGTGCGGACGACGACATCGTTGCGAAGTGCCCACGCAGCGTCAAAGCCGGAAAAGTCATAGTCTAATCGCGGAAGAATCTGGACCGCTTGTTGGTCATCGAAAAGCGGTTGCTCCTGGATGCTTTCGGTTGCGCGAAAGTACAGTGGGATCAGCAGGGTTTCTTGGACATCGCCGAGATCAATTTTTGTAGGTTCGACCACCGCTTAAGCCATCTCTGCCGAAGCCGAAGATATGGATGGATCGATGACACATGCCCGAGTTCCGTAGACCATTTTATCAGCTGGTGAAGATTGGCTAAATCCGGTCGACGTCTCAAACCCATGCTTTCGCAGAATCGCTTCGACGTGCTGCATTGATTCGTCGCCTCGGTGGGTTTCGACAACGATCTGTTTGATTTTCTTCCAATCGTCTTCACTGACCGCTTCCAGAATCTCGATCTCAGCACCTTCCGCGTCGACCTTCAAGTAGTCGACTTGATCAAGTTGATGGTCGCGGAAAATATCGCTAATCGATGTAAGTTCACACTCGATTGTTTGGTGTTTTGCGTGGTGCTTCATCAACAGCTTCGCGATCAACACTCGCACAAAATTTGGCAAGCATTTCAACAACCCCGCCAACAAACGACTAGGGTGTTGGTCAAATGCATTGAGTGTGAAATCGAGGGCTCGTTGCGACTGTTCCTCGGAATCATCCGGGCACATCGTCGAACTGCAACTGAATCGCGGTAGGTGCCGAAAAATGGCTGTACTTTTCTTTTTCCACACACCTTGGTTGTTCAGGGTGACCCGGTGACCCGCGTCGCGGATCAACTGGCGATTGTGGGACAGGACACGGAAAGTGTCCGGAATCGGTTCAAAGCAAAAGTAATTCAGACGCTGGTAATGATCGGTGGCGTACAAAAGGAACAAACCAATGTTGGAACCGATGTCCACCACCGTCACATCGTCGCTGAGATTTACATTGAGTTGATCATAGATCTTTTCGCGAAAAATTTCGTCATGGATCAGCCAAGTTTCCGAAGCGTTCATGTGAGCGATGACGCGCCCATCGGGAAGTGTCGTTTTGGGAATTGAATTCATGATGCACCTGTGCAGAGGTTTGTTGGTTTCGCCGCGTGCCTATCGAACCGCGAATGTTTCGGAGTGCGTGCGGCGTCACCCACGTGGGTTAACGGGGTGATGGATGACGGATTAAGTCCGAATGATCGTTTGATAATTTATTGGTAATGTATTTTTGGAAATGAAAGATGCGTTCTTCTCGCGTCGAAATCAATCCGCCGCGCGGACGTTTGGGAGATCGAATGCCGGCCTGATTCAAAGACAGAATACTCACGTCTTCGTCCTGGATCTTTTTCAAAAAACGGCTGCCCCAACGTCGCGACAACCAGGACAAACCACCACTGTACCAACGGTCCGTCCGACCACGGTAAGCAAAACCACGCGTGATGACTTGGGTCGATTCGGGAGCTATCGGAATGACCGCTTCCAAGTATGAAAAGCCCGACATTCGGATGAAGGTCAACGTCGGATAGACGTGCACGTGCTGGTACGGCTGGCGATCCAGTTCTAGCCACTGATGCGTTTTTCGATCCAACCAACGGGAAACGGCATCCGGTGCTTCTTGCTGCACAGTGAACCGCGTCGAAGAATCAGAAAAATCGTGTTGGCATTGTTCCGCATCGGGACGATGGACCAGGGTCGCGGAATGCACCGTATCAATGTGGTAACTCTCCAAGCCGTTTTCGAGGTAGGTTTTCCAATTGCAGGGTACGGTTTCTTCGTACGACATCATGGGTACCCAACGGTCGTGGAACCAAGCGTCGATCAATTCACCGCGACCATCAAGAAATTCGTTCAGCGAAATACCGTCTGCGTCCAACGAGACAAAAATCAAGCCACCACGAATCTCGCAACGAAACTTGGTCAGGCCTAGCTGCCCCTTTTTGAGCGGCTTGAAGCTGGGGGCGTCTGGAATCCGTTTCGTCTGCCCGTCGTTATCATATTCCCAGCCGTGGTACTGGCATTTAATACGAACTGCGTTACCGCGACGATGATCGGTGAGCGTGCAGAAACGATGCGAACACACATTCAAGAATGCCTGGACCGTGTTTTCGTCACGCCGAACCAGCACCGGATGTTCCAGGATGACCAACGTTAGGTAGTCGCCTTGGTTGGGCACGTCCGAAAGGGTTCCAACGCAGTGCCATGCGGGTCGAAGCAAAGTCTGGCTTTCGGCCTCGAATTGTTCGTCCGAGACGTAGCTTTCAGCGCTAAGCAATTGCGGGCTGTGCGTATCGCTCAGGAACATGCCGAACATCCCGTTGATGGATAGGGTGCCGTGGCAGCGGTGGTATTGGGATCCACGTCCTTGGTTCGATCCAGGATGAAGTTTTGGAAATGGAAGACGCGTTCTTCGCGAATCGAGACTAACCCACCGCCAGGTTGCAATGGTGATTGCAAGCCTTGTTGGATGCTTGGGAAAATTCGTTCATCTTCATCAATCACCCGTTGGAACCAACGTTTTCCCCAAGCTTTCAGCGCCGCATTGACCAGTTTTCCTTTGGCGGTGCTTGGATCAACCGCGTTGCTAAAGAACCGCCACGTATCGTAAGAGTCCGTCGGCGAAATTGGATACACCGCTTCCATCCAACTGAAAATCCCAAACTTGGCAAAAACCAGATTGGGGTAACAGTGAAATTGATGGTAAGTCGCATCTCCTTCGATGCCAGCAACTTTCGACACCCATTTCGCCAAACGAGTTAATCGCGTTTCCTCTTTTGATTCCACCCATAACGAACTGTGGTTGGCATCATGCAGTTCGTGGCGGCAGTCGCCCGCATCGGGAAAACCGCCGAAGGTGCTCGAGTGCACTTCTTCCAAGTGGTATCCCTCCAGCGAATTCTCTAAGGACACCTTCCAATTAGCGTGATTGTCACGGCGAGCCGCCAGGACGAGCCGGCTGGCATCTGGGAACAGCGATTTGCAAAGATCATATCCATCGCCCAGAAAGTCGGCCAAAGGCAACGGATCCGGGTTCAATGAAACAAAGATCAATCGACCAATGGTTTCGCACTTTAGTTTTGTGAGTCCAAGCTGGCCTCGTTTAAGTGGCTTGAAACTCTGGGCATCGGGGATTCGTTTGGTGTCACCAAACTTATCGTATTCCCAACCGTGATAACGACACTTCAATTGGGGCATGTTCCCGCATGGCGAATCCGTCAGCAGACTGAAGCGATGAGCACAAACGTTCAGGAACGCATGCACTTCGCCGTCGCACGACCATGCCAGGATAGGACGACCCAAAAGGTCGGTTGTGAAGTAGTCCCCTGACGCGGCAAGCTCGGCAGTCGTCCCAACGCAATGCCATCCGGGCAGGAACAGTTGATTCCATTCCGACTTATGATGGTCCGCCGTGAAATATCGCTCGGCGGTCAGAAGCTGTGGTAGGTGAGTTTCGCTCAGGAACATGACTACAAGCCTTAGCGTATTTATGGCCTCTATCGACTGCCGCCTCGCCTGCCCATCTTACCCAATCAACCGCGTGGTTCAAGCTACGGGGGATCGGCCCCCACCTACACCCCGGTTTCCTAAATGGCTAGATTCTGTCCCGTGTCCAACACTTCTTCCTCGCCGCATGCTCAGGCCAACCCGACGGTGCCCGTCCGTGACGATAACGTGGATCGTCGTCGTTACCTTAGCCGATGGTTGATTGGACTCGTCGTCTTGGCGTTGCTGGCGATTCCGTCAACGATCCATTCTGCGGCGGCGATCGCGACCCTGCGAAATGTACCTGATCAGTGGTTGTCGCCTAAGCTTCCGCTGAAGCAGGATTTCACGGAGTACATCGACCGCTTCGGTCTCGCCGACGTTATGTTCATCTCATGGCCAGACGCCAGGCTCGGTGACGACGATGTCCGCAAGGTGACGAGGCTATTGCGAGAGATTTCGGAAGACGGTGGACCGGAGGGGCAGGTCGCAGAGCAAGACTTTTCGGTTTCAGATCAAAAGAGGTTGGCAGCGGAGTTCTTTTGGAAAGAGGCGGTCAAAATATGCGATGGCCAGCAACCCTATGTTTGGGTGCGGAGTGGAACTGAGATCCGTGATTCGCTGACCCGTCCACCACTGAGTTTATCGAACAAGTCAGCGACAAGTCGATTACGGGGCACCTTGATTGGTCCTGATCGAAAACAAACTTGCGTGCTGGTTTCGTTCTCGGAAGCATCGGGCCCTCGCCAGCGCGCGCTATTGCCCCTGATGCAAAACGCGATCGCGGATGAGCTTGAACTGCCCAGCGAAGAAATCATTTTTGTCGGTGGTGCAGTCGACGGTGCGGCGGTCGACAATGAGGCGATCGCATCGATCGAAAAGTACACTTTGCCGTCATCGATTCTTGCAGCAATTCTATGTTGGCTTTGCCTGCGATCGGTTCCGTTGACGTTTACGATCCTGAGCATTGCGACGATTGGACAGGGCTTGGCATTGGCCACTGTCTACTACCTCGGCACGCCGATGAACGCCATTTTGATCGTGCTGCCTCCGTTGGTGTTTGTTCTAACCGTGTCATCGGGTATTCACTTAAGCAACTATTACTTCGATTTCTATGCTGATTCAACGATGGATCAGATGACAGCCATTCGCCAAGCCATGCGGGTTGGCGTTCCGCCATGCTTGACTGCGACTTTCACCACCGTCGTGGGATTGATGTCTTTATTACTGGTGCGTCTGGAACCCGTGCGAACGTTTGGATTGATCGGTTCAACCAGCGTACTATTCACGTTGGCGATCATGATTTTCATGTTACCCGGCGCGATGGTGCTGGCGAAAAAGAACTTACGTCGCGAAAAAAATGTTCCAAGACCCGATTCGTACGTAGGTGCCACAATCTGGTTACGACCAGCGTGGATCATGTTGTTATTTTCGGTCCTTTCGGGTCTTGCTGCGGTCGGATTTGGGCAGTTACGAACATCGGTCAGCGTGCCCAAGATGTTTCAGCCTGATAGCGAATTAATAAAGAGCTATCTGTGGTACGAGGATCAGGTGAGTGCAACGATGACTGCCGAGGTGCTGTTGTCATTTCCTGTGAATCCTGCAAGCGGTCAACGCGAAACGATTGTCCAGCAGCATCGCCAAGTGCTTGGCGTTCACTCAGCTTTGACAAAGTTGCCAGAAGTTGGAGGCGCTTTGTCGGCCATCAACTTCTTGCCGCTTCCGTCCAAGTCCAGAAGCCTTGCCGCAACCGCGTCACGGTCCGCGATCCGAGCGGAGGTTGCTGACACCGATTCACAGATCCACAGCTTGGGCTACATCAGTCAACACGAGGGCGAACGGACTTGGCGTGTCTCGCTGCGATTGTTTCAGATGAGTGATACTGATTTTGGTAGCACGATTAAGCGAATCAGGCAAACCGCCAAAGACGCGATGCAAAGTGCGTCGACGTTACCCGCAGGCGAACTCACGATGACGGGCCACGTCGTGATCGTTGATGGGACTCAGCAATTATTGTTGAATGACTTGTTTGTGAGTTTCCTGACGGCATTTGGTGTCATTGGGATCTTAATGGCCGTCTACCTGCGCAGCGTTGTGGGTGGCATGCTGGCCATGATCCCGAATCTGATCCCAACGTTGATCTTGTTTGGATCAATGGGATGGCTTCGCTCGCCGCTGGACATCGGATCGGTCATGACAGCCTCGGTGGCATTGGGCATCGCCGTCGACGATTCGGTACACCTGCTGTCGCAGTATCGTTTGGCGAAAGAGACAGTCCAAGATCGTTTTGCGGCGGCCAGATCCGCGCTTCGGCACTGCGGATGGGCGATGATGCAAACGACGGTCGTCTGCAGTTTTTCGATGTTGGTTTACGGTCTTTCACCCTTTGTTCCAACGCGTCGTTTCGCATTCTTCATGCTGGGTTTGTTGGTGCTGGCTTGGACCTGCGTCTCGGTGTTACTGCCTGCGATCATGGCCACGCGGTTCGGCGACTACTTTGTGAAGTCATTGAACCGCAATCGAAATACGAATCACGGCTAATGCGAAACCTTGGTCATGAAACCTTTACTAATTTGAGCGACCACCAAGCCATTGACGGGCCTGCCGAGCGAATTCGCGGCGTTCCAATGCAGACAGCTCCGCCAACCGCCCGCGCCGACCGGTAACAGCGAAAACTTCATCCATCGCGGCCGTCGACGCAGGTTGCGGAATCAGAACCGTTGGCGCTTTCCAGCGGTTTTCTGCAATGTGGACTTCGTCATCCCCGTACAGAACAATCGGGACATTACGTCCACGTGGCGTGCGACGGACCCCATCAACTAATTCGATTGCCGGTCGATCCCAAAGCTGAGTCTTCGCGAGGACCAATCGTAAATCGCCGCCGGTATCAATTTCCGTCAGCAGACATGAAACACTTGGAACCACCGAGATTTGGAAACCAAGATCTGCCAATAATCCTTCCAACGAAACGATGACCTCCCGACGCGTTTCAACCAAAATTGCCAATGGCTGGTCTGTCAGTGAAGTCATCTCCGATAGAGTTTTTGCGACCTGACTGCTGCCAGCGTAGATTGAATTGCGACTACCCAAACCTGGTCGATTCGCCGCAATTTCAGAAACTACGATCGCTGCTTCAAATCGGATTCGGGCAACCGTAGCACCGGTTGCCAATCGAACCAACGATGTCTGTTGCCCGCCGGATTGTTCCAGCAATACTGTGCTACTGAGCCGCGGGCCCACAGCAATCCAACGAAGCAAACCCAAGACTGCAGCGTCATCGCGAAGTTTGATTGATTGATCGATTGTTTTTAAAAGTAGGTCTTCATCAACGTCGAATCCAAACGAATCACCCATGGCATCGACTTGTTCACGCGTGCCCCATTGTGGATCAATCATCACACGGTACGCCAAGTCCGCAGCCAGGATCGACCGTTGGTCCTCGGCTGTGAAACGATTCAGTCGCTTCATTCTGGCGGCAGCATCGGCGGCATCACGATAGGCGGCGTTCAGCTGCGTTGTCTTGATGGGTCGCAGTGTTTGAGCTTGCTTTCCGGATCCTGCTGATAGCGTCCAGAGAGTCGCCGTTTGATCGTCGCGGTCGATCAGTAGCGCGGCATCACGTTTCTGAACCAGATTTTGGTTAAGAGCCATCGCGACTTGCTTGGGCGATGGGATTTCGCCGTAAGTTCTTTGCAACAAGCTCGCGGCGATTGATCTTTCTTCACTTGATGCATCGGGTGCATGAATCGATGTCAACGCTGCTAAGTTGCCTGCATCGGTACTAAGTCGCCCAAGTGCAATCAGTGCTTTTTCCCGCCGTGCTGCATCGCCGTATAACGCGTAGCGATCAAGCGGTTGATAAATCCCATCGCCAAAGCGAGCGTACACCGGCAGCAGTTTGTCCACGGGCGTGATCGGCTTGGCAAGCGTTAACTGATCGGCGATCGCAGCGATCGCAGCGTTTCCACCGGCGAACAATATGCGAGCCGCTGCGGCACGATCATCGTCGCTTTCAGATCCAAGACGCTTGATCGCCGCTGCGATTCGCTGAGGCGATTTGGTTTGCTGCATCTGTGCTTTGGCAAGCGACGCGAGCACGGCCTTTGCTTCTGGACTGACCGCATCCTGTTGATTCATTCGCAAGTACTGCGTTGCACCAATCTTTGCCGCCATATCCGCTTTGACGTCAATCGAAATTTTTTCGACGTCAACTCCTCGCAGCATCCTATCTACTTCCGACCATCGACTCGTTCGCGAAAGTGCCGAGACGGATTGAGCCAATTGCCGATTGCCCAAGGTGGCTTGCATTCGCAGTTGCCGGGTCAGTGGGCTGGCTTCGCTGTTATCAGAAACTCCGTTATCGGAATCGCTCTCGGCTGCTCCGGCTTCAACCGTGGCACCACCAAAGAGCTGTCCGCCGAACAGATCATCCTGGGCGGACGTGGATGACGACAATACAGGGCAGACCATTAAGATCAGCGTGCCAAGATACGCTCGCGTGGATCGCAAGGATATCTTCGCCAGGAATCGAAAGAGTTCTTTTGGCATCAATGCTGTTCTCATGGCAGCGGGTTCTAGGATTGAATTGCCACCATCATAGTCCAGCAGAATCAGAGGCGACATCGTTGCTCAGGCATCCGCAGGTCAACTCAGTTTTTCAAGCCGGAGACCGCAATCGCAGCAGCGAAGCTCGCGCAGAGCTTCGGCGAATGCTGGGAGACCGAACGACTACGCGGCGATCGCTACCTACTGACAAGACCCCAAAAGTGAAAATCTGATCGGCCCTGCAAGTGTCCAGCCTACTCACCTGAATCTGAGCTGATTTTGACTAGCTGTTTCCGATTTTCCCAAAGTATTGATCCCTCGGGTGCATCAACGTCGACGATGGCTTGGGACAATTCCGCGATCTGACTCTTCATGGATTCAGATCTTTGACTCCACTGCCTTTGTGCTTCGTCACGTCCCGGTAGTTCTCGCTGTAACTTTTGCTGTTTTTGTTTTTTCAACCGATAGAGAAAATCGCGATGTTGCATCATTGCTGTCTCACGGATTCTCTCTGCTTCACTTCGTTGTTGTTGGACGGTGATCTTCGCGTCTTTCTCTGCGGTCACGATGCGAGTTGAAGAGGATGCCCGACGAAATGGAAGCGAGACCGCCCAAATCAAAAGCGTGCTCGATATCAGGACGGAGGCGATGACCCCCAGTGCAGTCCACGGCCGAATTTGCTTTTTGGGATCGCCCAAGTCTTTCGTATCCGTGTTGGGGAATTGGGTCATTTGGATTAGCTCTATTTCGTCAGGATTGTAGGTAAGTTGTTGGCAATCTCTTCAAAGATCGCGACGAGTTCGGCACCCGAATCTGCGTGGTAGTGGCTGCCGCCGCCAATCGTCGCGACATTCCGCATGAGTTGTTGGTCGGCACCATCGCCAAACGTCACTGTATGTATCGTCAAGTTATTTTGAGAGACAAGAGTTCGTGCGACAGCATCGGGTCTGATTCCGCGGTTATGGACCCCGTCTGTCATCACAACCATTGTTTTCGATGCTTGGGGGCGTGCCCCTGCGCCTCTGAGTGCTTTGATGCCCTCCTGCATTCCACGCCCGATCGCGGTCGCTCCGATAACATCTAGGCTGTGAATGGTATCGCGAATGAGGTTGTAGTCGGTTGCCAGAGGCGTGTCTAAAGATGCGTTCGTTGCATAGCTGGCAACAGAAACCTGCTCTTCTTGGACAGTCATATCAAGCACGCCAAGGAATGCGTCCACTGCCGTCAAGAGATCTTGCCAGGGACTGCTTGGGGTGGGGCCCAATTCATAAAAATCCTGCCAAGCCCATTGCTGGTAGCTCGATGAATTGATTCCGTTAGCGTAAAAGTAGTAGCCACGCCAATCCTGTCTTAATAGACCGGCAGCGACGCCTGCATTGAGAGCAGCATTTGAAAATGGAGAAATTCCCGAAGGCCAGTTAAGGTTCAAGAACTCCATCGATCCCGATCGGTCGATGACCAACGCAATGTCGCGGTCCACTTGCATGGCAACCGCCTCTTGTGTGCTTGCAAAATCATGTTGCTGTAATACGCCCGGAATCGCCAAGGAAACCTTTCCAGATAATGAGTCCGATTCGCGGCGTCCCAACACGCGAAATGCGCTGGCGGTCTCGAGTCCGCTTTCCACAGCCCCGGTTGGAACCTGTTGGAAAACGTATCGACCGTTCACCCCGTTAGGCTGTGTTGTGATGCCAAACTGAACTTCGCCAGCACCATCTGAAAGATCCAAAAGCAACGGCTGATCATCGACCATGTTCATCGCTGCTACATTGGCAGCGACCATTTTGGCAGCTGAAACTGTTTGAGTTTCGCTGAAGGCACGACTGCCCGCACGAGCAGAGGCATCGGTAGCAACCAATAGCTCGGTACGTGTCACCTGGATGTGAGCCAAGTTGACAGAGACGGCAGCCAAGATCGCTAACACAGGCAACAGAACGGCCATCATTCCCATCACGGTAGCGCGACGAGTACGGGCACGTCTTGAACTTGAAAGAGAATCTTCGGTCGCGAAAACTGAATGACGGGACATAAAATTACTCACTGTTCGAAAAAGCCATCGTAACGTTCGGTACGCATTTTGGCTTGGGTTTGAATGGACGAATCGGGAAGGAAAAGTGGGACAAAAAGTGCGACTTCGTGGAGTTGGATTGCCACGGTGACCGCAACTTCCGCCGAATCGGAATTGATGTCCGAAACGTTGATGATGTATCCCCCCGATAACATCGAAGACATGATTCTGTCTGCGACGTCCCTGGCTTCTTGCGAGGTGGCACCTGGGACAACCGCCTGCCGGGCCCCGAAGTAGGCGGCGTCCTGCGCTAAGTTGCGAACCATGTTCAATCTTGCGAATTCGATGCATGTCATGATCAACAGGATGACCACGTTGGCAACGATCGCGAATTCGACCACAGCGGCTCCGGTGCGAATGATCCGCTTGCGTGCATTCGCGAATCGACTAGCTCTATTCTGACGTTGTCTTCTTGCTCTTTGACAACGCACACTTCGGTTGATGAGTGGGTTGCCAATCATGATCCGTTCCCCAAATTCTCGTACTCTTTAATCATCGTGACGCTTGCATCCATACGAAGGTCTCCGAGCATCTCCGATGGCATCAGCAGATTTCCCGCAGCAGGAATCGCAACCGTTACTGTCACGGGCTCCAGGGTCGTAGCGGAACCAAATCCTGGCGCGCTAATGGTGATGTCCGAAGCGTTGTACTGGATGTTTCGCTCGTCTAGAAACTCTTGGATTCGGCCGATTGCATCTTGATTGGTATTGCCGCGTCCGACGCCCTGACGAGCACCTTCATAGGCGGCCAAAACTGCGGTTTCTTTTAAGAACATGGCCGAACAAACGTCGATCGTGCCAATGGTCAACGTCATTAGCACTGGGAAAATCAACACGCACTCAATTGTCGCTGTTCCCCGGTGCATTGCAGGCCTCGTGCCTGCTGGCGTTTGTCGGTACTGGCGGCAGAGGTGAGTCATGGGTGACCTAGGGGTGATTCAGTGAGAGGGAAACAGTCCCATCTACCAGAAACCTAGGTCACGTTCGGGACGTGAGCGCTGAAAAATATTTTGTTTTTATTTGACCCGACGGGTGTCGCGTGCATTCAGACAGCCAATTCTGCTGCCTAATCGCCCAAATCTGCTTTTTCGTTACCGTCTTCGTCGTACCGGGCAAAGGCGAAATACACCAGCGGTACCGGCAAACAAGGCAGTAGAAGCAAGAAGTACTTGCCGATTAAAAACGAAAAGCCAATGGTGACCAAGACAAAACCGATCCAGAGCCACCACGTGTCCCGCCAAAGTCCATTGAGTTGTTTCATTGATTTTTCACTTGATCGACGAAGTTGCCTCTTATCAAAATCCGCTAGAATACCGACAACGTCAATTCGACTCTACCAAACAACCACTCGTCCCAGGGTAAATCACTTTTTCATTTTGGAGTGTATGACATTGTCGCTCGGCTCTCCGAGCCGATAGCGCGATTGGCTCTCCGAGCCGAATGAAAGCGACATTGCCCAGCTTGAAAAACTGAGTTGCCCTGGTTCCCGTCCAAATTCCGCAGACTCGCCGAGACAACACCTATGACTGATTCGATTGCATCGCTCATTTCCACCGGAACAAAACTGTACCTTGATTCAGTCGAACCAACATTGGTCGATCAGAATTTGGCTTGGGGAGCGGTCGGTGCCACCAGCAACCCTGCCATTATTTCATCGATCGTCAAAGACGGGGGACTGGATAAACGAATCGAAGAATTGATTGCGGCAGGTCATGACGACGAAGCGATCGCATGGCAATTAACCGATGATCTGGTCATTGATGCACAAAAGAAATTTGCAAGCCTAAACGATGAATCCAGCGGAAACGTCGGCTGGGTCAGTTTTGAATTGGATCCGCTTTTGGAAGATCCAACGCTTGGGCTAAGCGATGCCGAACGAACCCAAAAATACATCGAAACGGGCAAAAAGTGGAACCAAGGACACAAGAACCGAATGATCAAGGTTCCCGCCACACCAGCCGGAATCGCAGCATTGGAAGAACTGGCTGCGGCTGGTGTAACGTTGAACGTCACCCTGATCTTCACCGATGATCAGTACACCCAAGCTCGTGATGCAGTTTGGCGTGGTGCTCAACGCCGCGATTCGCTGGACCATTTTAAGAGTGTGTATAGCATTTTCCTTTCGCGAATCGATGTCTACACCGAAAAGAACCTCAGTGGTCTCTCCGACGCAGCCCAAGGGCAGGTCGGGATTTTGAACGCCAAGCGAATCTGGCAAAAGAACCAGGACTTTTGGGCGGACAAAAACACCAAGCTCGAACAAGAGTTGATTTTCGCTAGCACGGGAACCAAGAACCCAGCGGATCCCCCGACGAAGTACATCGAGGCACTTGCCGGTAGCGACATTCAAACCAACCCGCCTGAAACCAACCAAGCCGCAGTTGATAGCGGCATCGAATTTCATCGCACGGTCGATCAAATGCCCAACCAAGCCGTCCAGGACGAAATCGATGCAGCACTCGATTCCGCTGCAATGCAGGACTTCTTGATGACCGAAGGAGTCGACAAGTTTGTGAAGCCTCAACGGGCGTTGTTAGAGATCATCGCTGCCAAACGATCGGAATTGTCGCCAGCTGGTTGACCCAGATTTTCACAAATTCCCTTGCGATCGCTTTTGCAGGGCAAATCACTTTTTCACTTTGGAGCGTTCCCCACTGTCGCTCGGCTCTTCATGCGATAGCCGTGTCGGCTCGGAAAGCCGAGCCGACAATGCCCCGCTTGAATAACTGAGTTGCTCTGATCGCTTTTGCAATCGCCTTGACAATCCCGGCCACCGCGTCCAAACTTTGGTCTTAATGAGAGTCGTTCGCAACAGCGGTTGTCGCTCTTGCGGTTATTTGACCCGCTTCAAAATAAGTTTTCGATGACACTCGATCAGCTCACACCCGGACAACGTGGCCGGATTTTGCGTATTCAAGGCGTTGATAGTGTTTCTTCGCGATTACGAGAGATGGGTTTTGTCGCCGGTGAATGGGTGGAATACGTCTGCCGGGCTCCATTTAGCGGCCCCGTCAAATGCGGTCTAGCGGAAGCTAGGATCGCAGTGCGTAACGGAGAGGCAAAACGAGTCGAAGTTGAACTGATTGGCTAAGCCGTCGCTTAGCACTCATTCCCTTGTCTCTGCGCAGCATTATGGCGACTGCTTCAGACCCTTCCGGTAAGTCGTCAAGTAAGTCACCCAGTGAGACAGCGGGTGCACTGAGCGGTACTTCCAACGCACACTCATCCCCAGCTGGGCATTTTCGGGTCGCCTTGGTGGGCAATCCCAATACCGGCAAGAGCACGCTGTTCAATGCGCTTGCCGGATTGAACGTGCGGACCGGGAACTATCCTGGTGTTACGATTGAAAAGAAAATCGGTCGCTGCCAGGCATCGACCTCCGCAGGCGATCAGCACTCAATCGATTTCGTCGATTTACCGGGCACGTATTCGCTTGCTCCGCGGTCGCCTGATGAAATGGTCGCCTTCGAGGTCTTAACGGGCGACGTCGAAAAAGAGGATCCAGTCGACTTGATCCTCTGCGTTGTCAACGCAACGATGATCCGCCGAAACTTATTCTTGGTCAGCCAGTTGATGGAACTTGGCAAGCCAATGATCATCGTGCTGAACATGATCGATGCGTCCCAAGCCCGTGGCGTAAAACTAGACACAGATCGGCTTGCAAAAAATCTGGGATTGCCCGTGATCGCAACATCGGCATCGCGGCGGATCGGTATCGATGAATTGAAACAGCTGATCGCCAATCAGTGCGTATCTAATCGGTCCCACGCATCTGACGACGCCTCGGCTAAGACCGAAAGAACGAACGCAATCCCCAGACCGGATCCGCGTTCGCCCTTGTCACCTGCTTTTGCCAAAGCCATCGATTCAGTGATGGAGACATTGGTTGAAAACAACGTCCCGCACCATTTGCTGCCGAACCCATTCATGGTTCAACGAGCGTTAATTGATGGGCAGCATGCAGCGGTTGGATCACCAACGGCCGAGACTTTTTTGTCTCAACAATTTGGTTTCTGCATCACACGAGCAATTGCGGATCAGCGGAAACGCATCTTTGAAAGTGATGCAGGCGGTGCATCGGTTGATTTAATCGACCGCGAATGTGACGCCCGTTATGCATGGGCGCAGTCGCAATTGGATGGTGTAATTCAGAAAAACGCATCACAACATTCCGGCTGGACCGATCGCATCGATGCCTTATTGACGCACCGCATATTTGGGCTGATCAGTTTTCTGTTGATCATGTTTGTAATTTTCCAGTCCATCTACTCATTCGCTGGGATTCCGATGGACGTGATCGACGGATTGTCGGGATGGGTATCCGATGGCGTCGTCGCCGCTATGCCACCAGGGATGTTGCGAAGCTTAATTACGGATGGAATCATCGCAGGCGTCGGTGGCGTGTTGATATTCCTGCCACAGATTGCACTGCTGTTTCTGTTTTTGGCACTTTTGGAAGACTGCGGGTACATGGCTCGCGCCGCGTTCGTTGTCGACCGGATGATGTCAGCATTCGGACTGAGCGGTAAATCGTTTCTGCCACTGATGAGTTCGTTCGCTTGCGCGGTTCCCGGCGTCATGGCAACTCGAGTGATCGAAAGTCGCCGAGATCGTCTGACCACAATCATGGTGGCACCGCTGATGAGTTGTAGCGCACGACTGCCCGTTTACCTATTGTTGATTGGTGCATTTGTACCGGCGACAAAGTATCTGGGTGGATGGATGTCGTTGCCAGCATTGGTACTGATGTCGATGTACTTGGTCGGTGTTGTGGTCGCCGTTCCAGTTGCTTGGATATTGAAGAAGACGATCTTACGAGGCGATGCCGCGCCGTTCGTTTTAGAATTGCCTGAATACAAACGGCCAGCGCTTCGTGTGGTTTTTTCGCGAGTCTGGCAAGCCAGTGTGGCGTTTATCGTTCGAGCCGGGACGCTCATTTTTGCTGCTTCGATTTTGATTTGGTTTGCCGGTTTTTGGCCAGGCGACCATACGCGTCGGTTTGAACTGGAGTCCCAGTTGGAATCGATGGAAGCCTCCGAACAATCCAATTCAGAATCTTACGCTGCTGCTAAATCTGAGCTAAACCAAGCCAAGGGCAGGCTAATTGAACAGAGCTTACTTGGAAAAGCGGGGCATGTGATCGAACCGATCGTCCGACCACTTGGATGGGATTGGAAAATTGGTGTGGGTGCGATCGCTAGCTTTCCGGCGCGCGAAGTGATCATCGCAACCCTGGGAACAATCTACTCACTTGGCGGCGAGGAAGAAGATGATGGTTTGATTGGAGCCATGCGAGCATCGAAGCACCCGGATGGTTCGCCGGTGTACACATTGCCGGTTGCCTTGTCAGTGATGGTATTCTTTGCACTGTGTGCGCAGTGCGTTAGCACTTTGTTGGTGATCCGCCGCGAAACCAATTCGTGGTTCTGGCCCGCACTCAGCTTCACCTACATGACAGTCCTAGCCTACGTCGGTGCTTTTGTGACTTTCCAGGTTGGTTCTCGACTCTTTTAAGCTGATTTACCAAATGCTCTGGCAACCCGTTATCGCGACGCTCATCGTGCTGGCCGCTTTTGCATGGCTAGGTCGAAAGATCTATCGAATCGCTTCCAGTGCGGTTGGTGGAGGAAAGGCCTACGTCAGCAGTTGCGGTTCGTGCAGTCAAAACCGACCGCAGAACGTCACGGCCAGTCCATTGATCCAGTTAGATTCTAAGCCAACATCGACTTCGCAATCCGATTGCGATTCATCGAACCACGATGCGCCGTAGCTGATCCAGCCCGGATTTAGTTTGCACTGTGATTATTAAGACTGCGTCTGACTGAACCAGGGCAACTTAGTTTTTCAAACTGGCGACCGTATCGCCGTAGCGAAGCTCGCGAAGTGGTTCGGCGATCGCTACCAACTGACGAAACCCGAAATTGAAAGGCTGATCGGCCCTGTGACTGAACCTTGGCGACCAGCTACACCTTGTCACGATTAGCTACGGAACCGACGCAGGCAGTTGTTTTACGCGAATTAGCAGCACCAATTGCTCGTCACGACGGTCAGCATTTTTCCCCGTGAACATTTGGGTCGCTAAACAAGAACCGTTTTGGTGAACGGAACTGCCATCGATTTTGTTTGAATACTGATCCATCGTGATCACAATCAAGTCGTTCTTGCCCAATAGCCAATCAAGATCCAACGATGGTAACGACCAGGATTCACGTCGCTGATCAATTCGCAACCCCGAATTGCTTCCGCCACCGACAAACTGTTGCCGCATCTGGCCATGTTGAATTTCGGGGCGCAGTCGCAAATGCATGCGACTGTCGGGTGTTAATTCAGTTGCTTGCAGTGTGAACAAACACTGTGGTTCATTAAGCATTCGCCCAACAGTTTCGTCATTGATCCGAACCAATGTCACCCGTGACCCTTCCACCGGGTCACGGATCGGCAATTCGTACCGGCGTCCCATCCGCATTGCGATTTGATGTTCACCGCTTTGGATGTCGCTGGCGATCGCTGCCGATGCCAAGAACTCATCGACCGCGTCTTTGCTGGATGTCATCGAATTGAGATGACTTTGAAAACTCTGTGGATCGACAACCAATCCCGCTCGGATGCCGTTTTCAAACAACTGATTGCGTTGGCGGTTATCCACAGCAGATTCGTCTACCCAATTCCAGATCGCTGCTCGATCTTCTTCGGTCGTATTTTGAAGGTCAATATTGACAAACTCGACGTCTAGTAAAACCTTCGACGCAGAGAGCTTTGACAGGTTGCCCGACGTAGTCGTTGTCGATGGTGCGCCGTTCGAGTAGGCCGAATTGGATGTCAAATCAAGCGAACCAATCTCTTTCCAGGTCGCGCAGCCACTCACCGCCATCACCGTCATCGACAGCAATGCGACCCAGTTCCGCAAAAATGGATTCGAGCGATCCAACCGTACGTCCGTGACAAGCGAGAGAGTGCTTCCTTGCACTGAGAAGGTACAAATTGGAAACTCGGAAGGTCAATAGCTTTCCCACGTGTTTCACGCGTCGTTTCAGTAGGATTCAGTTACTAAGTACTCGGTCATTGGGACATCGCTTGATCTGCCTTTCGGCGTCATCATGGCCTGGTAAACTCGATAATCGATCGTATCAACGAGGAATCGGATGCTTCCATCGGCCATTGCCACATGGGCACCACCAATATGCAGTGACGACGGCCGAGCAACCTCTGCAAAGTTAGTTGGGCTCATTTGAAGTTCGTGGACGTCGCCACCATTGATCTGATGGACCGGATTGACGGGCGGTGCCGATGCGAATCCGGTCGGATCTTCAAAGTGCCACACGACGCCTTGCAAGTAACGAGCAACCGGTGGCGACGCGATGACTTCTTTTCCAGAGACGCTCTGGATACTTGTCAGATGGCTTGCGTTTCCAGTTAGTGCCGTCATGTGCAACGGCATCGCCTGATGATTTTCGCTCAGCAA
>CAYVAN010000001.1:48292-50507 GCA_964449225.1 uncultured Rhodopirellula sp. | reverse complement strand
GTGCTGGACAATCCATCGGTGATATCTCCCATCCGAATGGGCTTTCCAACCGGCATTCGCTCGGACGGGTTGCTTGGGTTGAAACCTGCGTATTGATTATTAAACAAACCGTTGGCTGGCGACATCGATCGCAAGAAATCAACGGTCACCATCGGTCGCCCTGGACGCTGGTAAGAAAAGCCAGCCGGCGCGTGGATGCCGGTGTTAGCGACATAGTGATTCAAACCGCGCAAGGAAACGTGGCCACTGCCACTGGGACAAATGAACGCTTCGTAAACGGGTGACGCCGCTGCGCTATATCCATCAAATGAAGCCGGTCGTTCAGCGTTAGCGTCCGCAATCAATGGATAGCGATCCATTGACCAAACTTCATAGAGCGGTTGGTTGCCTAGCTTGGACATCGCTGCAATCGGCCAACCACCGATCTTGAAGTGCCGAGGAACGGCACCACCGAAACTATTGGGGTCGGCGGGATCGATTCCGCCTTGGAATTCGCCAAATTTCTGTAGGTATCCGGGAAGTGAATCGCGGTCAGTGACATAACCGTGGATTGCAATTCCCATTTGGCCAAGCCTAGCCGAACATTGTCGTGCTCGGGCAGCAGCCAAGGTTCCGACGACTGCGGGCAACAATAGCCCCATCAAAATTCCGATGATGGCAATCACCGTCAATAGCTCGACCAGGGTGAAGGCCTTGGCTTGGAAAAGCCGTCGCGCATAGAAATGTCGCATCAGAAGACTCCGCAGTGAGAGTGAAAAGCGGCAGGGCAGACCCACAGCCCACCAATGAAGTTGCCACCACGAATTTATCGTAACGGGATCGAGTGGGTCATTGCAAGAAAAAGTCTGCTATCTAGCCCGCACCAAATCCCCGCGTTCAATACATTCGTTGTCGATCACCGAGCTAATTTCTTTCAAAAAGCGGTCCGCATCCACCGGATATCCGGCCGTGGGTTTAGGCGAAACCTGACCTTGGAAACGCGACAAGAAATATCCGTTCAATGCGTCCATCAACCGTTCTCGCAAATACTTGGCGTGCATTGATGCGAGCGCCACCGGGATGAATCGGTCACCTTTGACCGTAAATGCGAATCTGATTTGACGACCATGCCATACACCTTGATAGACACTTTCAAGACCGGTTTCCGATACCGCCTCGATGTTTGCATCTGGAAAAAACCCACGAATTGCATCGGCGTAATAGCGGCGTCCACCATGTCGGTCGCAGTAGACCTGAATGTCTTGGGCTTCCTTATTCCGAGTGATCGCGTCGTGAATCAACCCAAGTGTGGACCGGGTCAACAGATCCGCTTTATTCGAGCCGTCGCAACAAGAACAATTAAATCGTCTTGCCGTAATGATACGTGCTTGAATATCGATCAGATCAAACCCTGCTGATCGCCATTGGTTGATTGCCGGTGTGGTTTTTGTCTTCGGCGTGAGTGTCTGTGGTTCAATTTCACGAAGCCACGGCGCGGCAGAAATATCTTCCTGATCTCCGCGCGCAACGTGACGTAGCATTTCAACAACATCGCCAAGCCGGTTGTCGCACCAGTGATGGCTGGCAGAAACAACATGATGCAAGCCTGTCAGGCCGACACCTGGCTTGTAGACAGACTTTGAATCGTCAACGCGCACCTTTTTTCCATCGATCACGACGGGACCGGTCATCGGTTCAAAGGCTGAGGCAATTTGCTCTGATTGCACGGACTCCAGATCACATTCGATGCGACCAACCACTGCAGCGACAACAAGTGGTCCAAGCTTTGGACCGTATCCAGCTTCGTCGGTCGCGATCAAAAGCATAGGAATTTTTGCAGCGGTTCGATAATCGTTAGCAATTTAACGAGGCGCCTGGGGGCGAGCAGACTTGCTATCCTGATTGGATAAACGGCGTGCTCTAGCCTTCGTTGACACTAGCGAGACAAAACAGCCTCGCTGAACCACGCGATCATTCTGATTTAATAGTTGACGTAACCATGTCACGCGGCCAGCTCGTCGACCATGAAGTTGGATCGATTCAACTTGCGTTGAAACACGAACAACATCTCCGAAAAAGATGGGTGCTTCAAATTGCCACTCGGCAATACTCACAAGTGCCAGCGTTGCAACGTTGGGTGCTTCGGTGCTTAGCCCCGCCAACATGCTTAGCCCCAGTAACCCATGAGCTACCGGTTTTCCAAAAGGTGAATCGACGCCGTCTTCGCTGTGAAGTG
>CAYVAN010000001.1:41265-48282 GCA_964449225.1 uncultured Rhodopirellula sp. | reverse complement strand
ATTATCGCCAGTCAACAGGGCAAAATCAGCGACATCTTCGGCGGTTACTTCCCGTGTTGGGCTGAACCAATGGTCGCCAACGGAAATGTCCTCCAGATACAAAGGAGAATTGTCAACTTCGGTCGCTGAGACGAATTTTGGTGCTTTGTCACCGATCGGCTTGAGGCTGACAGCCTGCGAGTCTGAAGAAGTTTCCAAAATCATGTTACCCAAAGAGTCGTGTGTTGACGCGGTCTATGCCAGAGCCACGCGGCAGTGCATTACGCTCGGTTGCCCAGAACAGGAGCATGATGACATCTACAGGTTACGGCCAAAAGACGTGATTTCGATATCGACACAGACTACGACAGAACTAGGTTCGATTGCGACGGTTAATTAGGCCCTGCGTGTCCGCAGAGTATAGTCCACCGCGACCTTCAATGGGAAATTCCCCTCCATAAACAGCTTTTCGTGAGTTTTTTGGCTGCTATGCTCGCCATCGGACGTTGCCAACCATCCGCTTGGAAAAGACACCTCGCTTTCTTTTTCTGTCACTTATCCATCAGCTTAATGACCTCAAATAAGCCCCCCAAAGAACTGACCATCAAAGATGCCCAACAGCAGGTAGACGATTGGATTGGATCCATCGGCGTTCGCTACTTTGACGAAATGACCAACCTTGCGCAGTTGGTCGAAGAGGTGGGCGAAGTCGCTCGCATACTGTCTCGAACCAAAGGCGAACAATCGCTCAAGGTGGGGGCAAGCCTTGGCGACCTTGGCGATGAGTTGGCAGACGTGCTTTTTGTTACGATCTGCTTAGCCAATCAATCGGGTATCGATCTGAGCGATGCCCTTTGCCGCAACTTGGATAAGAAAACGAACAGAGATTCTGACCGCCACAAAAATAACCCGAAGCTGCAAACGTAATTGGGCCCAATCACTGAAGTAGCGAACGTTGCCAAGAATTTCGGCTTCTGTACATCATTTCTTCGCTGCTGAAACTCTTGGCGAGTCTCGCTAGTTAAAAGTGCTATGATTCTGAAATGATCAAGTTCAGAAAAATTTGCTCATCTAGAATCTCGATCGTGCTGCCTGACTTTCGCAGCATCTTGACGGTTTCTTCGTGGACACTCATCGTGGCAGTGGTGTTAGCGGGCGATCGTTGATCATTCCCGACCACGACATAGTCAGTGTGTTCCCCCACTTCTTGCTCACAAGTTCCTCCAAGACGACCGGCAAGTGATTCCGCTTGCTGCGAATCCATCACGCTAAGCCGCCCTGTGAATACGATTCGCTTGCCGCGAAGCGGACGAATGAATTCAGCGTGAATCATCAGTCGCTGCAAGTCAACAATGTGCTGCTGAGGCGTTGGTGGTTCCATAAGATTTTTCGCCTTACTCAATGATGAAGGCGTCCGCGTTTTTGGCTGAACACCCAACACAAAGCCTGACCCTCGCGAAGCGTTTTCCACTTCTTGCTCACAAGTTCCTCCAAGACGACCGGCAAGTGATTCCGCTTGCTGCGAATCCATCACGCTAAGCCGCCCTGTGAATACGATTCGCTTGCCGCGAAGCGGACGAATGAATTCAGCGTGAATCATCAGTCGCTGCAAGTCAACAATGGGCTGCTGAAGCGGCGGAGGTTCCATAAGCTTTTTCGCATTGCTCAATGATAAAGGCGTCCGCGTTTTGGCTGAACACCCAACACAAAGCCTGACCCTCGCGAAGCGTTTTCCGGAGGAAAACCAAATAGTCTTCGGTCGCCGGGGAGCATTTTTACCACCTCCGGTGTAACATGTCGAATTGGTTATCGGCAAGCAAAAGACAACCAAATGCTAGCATGCTCGCTTCGGAAAAGCGCAACGGCATAGAGCCTGACCCCACGCGAAGCGTTCCTCTGCATCAGCAGGCGTTGTGATTCCGACGGCTTGCAAGTGCATGTCAATGGAGCACTATTCAATCATCAGCTTCAACCAGTACGACTTCACCGTCTGAATCACGAACGATGACATCATCTGATAGTTCGACCGTTTCAGCGTTCATGACTCGCAACTGTTCAGCGATAACACAGGTGTCTTGAAGATTCAAGCCTTTCAAGTGCGAGTTAACTAGCAGAACTTTTACGTCAACGATACCAACATCTGTACCAGACAAATCCAATTCCTCCAGACTTTCATTTCCGTAAAGCCAATGCAGATTCTTCGCCACTTCAGCGATTCCGGAAAGCCGTAACCCCTGAAGTGATTTCAGTGTCGCCAGATGCTTGAGTATTGTGCCATCTACATTTGTGTCTCCGATGTCGAGATACTCAAGGCGAGCGTCGGCGGAAATCGACCTAATCAATTCGTTGGTAATTGGACACCCCGCAACCGACAACCACTTAAGGCTTTCGACAGCAAGAATCGCCTCGAAATCATTACTCGTCGCACGGCCTTCACGACAATCAACGACTGTCTCAAGCGGTTCGGCGATGACTGACATCTCAACGCCCTTGGCGCGGAGCGATTCAATCAATTTTGATGAAGGTTTCACAGCTACGCTTGGGCTAGTTGGCACGCTTTGGGACCGCATGAATACCGCCACCCGGCTGAGCGGCATCAAGTATTCGTCGATTGTGCCCGCCCGCGCTACTTCGATTGAGACCGATGATGTCTCCCATCCACTCTGCCCAACCACGAACACCACCGTTGATAGTCTCTACTTCACACGCATCACGGCCAATCTCAACGAATGCGCCAACGGCACCACCCTCAGACCTGAATCCATCTCCTGCGTAGCCTCGTGATGCAGAGCTTGCAATCGTCAGTGCAGTGAGAGGAATGAAGACTTTTGATCCACCACGGATAATCCACCGCCCTTTCTTGGTCAATGACTTCAACGCAGAGTCTGGCAGCTCGTCGATGTGTTTTACGTCAACGATCTGTCCATCCTCAACAGTCACCTCGATTTCTTTGAGGCGTTCAATCGACTCTGTAAGCTCATTGAACTTGCGTCGGTAGTCAGATACTCCAGCGCCACCTCGAAGCATTTTTCGCTCCTCGGTTTTACGGCACACCTCAAGGTCTGCAATTGCGTTGTCAATGTGTTTGAACGCATCATTAACAACGTCATTTCTCGCTTCCTGAGCAGCACGACGCACTGCATTTTGTTGCTGTAGGCGTCTCGCCCGTTGTGCTGCTGAATGCTTTTCCGGATTATTTCCGCTGCGATGACCTTGCTCTCGCGGTGGATCCTCTTCAACCAAACCCGACGGGTCCGTCTTCGTCGTGGGCTGATTGCCCACGTACCGATACAGATTCGCATCCCCGGCTGCGAACCCAATCGGGTCTTTGCTGACAGCCATTTGGCCTGACGGGTCCATGGAATTTACCGGGTTGCTACCAACGTATTGATTGGTGTTCGGTGTGTTGCTCAAAACTGGGACCGGTGACTTCGAATCTGATCCGCTCGGAAGTTTGGTGCCGGGTAAGTTTGGTTCTTGCTTGGCTGATACCTCGGGCTCAATCGGAGCAGCCTGCGAACTGTTATTGAGCGCATCGAGTTGACCGGAGACACAGCTGCATGAGCAAGCGCACTCCGGAGTACCGGGTGCATGGCGAGTCTCGTTTGGCACGCTACCTTCGTAAGGTCCCGCAGGAGGGTGGACGCCAAGGCCAAGCGGATCGATGTAGCCGACCGCATTATTGCCTACGTAACGGTACAGGTTCGTGTCTCCCGCCCGCAGCCCCAGTGGGTCTGTTTGCAAGAAACGCGTCGAGGCGGCATCGTAGGATCGCATGCGGTAATCATAACGATCTTCCTGAGCGGTGTGTTCGCGACCGGTGTAGCCGAACAAGTGCTGCTGAGCAATCGAAGCGGCATCAGCGACATCGGTTGATGCCGAAGTCAGTTCGTAGGTTGATGAACGCAGGCCACCAAAAGCGTCGTAGTCGCGATGCCCAACCGACGCGATTTGGTCAATCGCCGAGTCCACGACCGCGAAATCTCGGACCGTCCCCTGGTGATCACCCAGAGCATGGACCACCGAGTCGACTCCCGTGCCCAGAGCATCGTGTTTGAGATCGGCCAAGACTTTGTCAACGCCGGGGCCGTGTACGAAGCTGTTCTTCAAGTCTCCATTGACGTCGCGAAGCGAGGTTGTGTTCCATCCTTCGTAGTCAAATCGATTAAGATCTGAGCTTAAAAGATTACCGGATCCATCAAATGTCTCACTCTGCTCGCTGAGCCGACGGCCGACCGCGTCGAAAATGGTGGTGCTCGTTCGCAGAGACTGAGTCGAACTAGGATTTGCATATTCGGAAGCAGAAACCAAACGGCCTGCGGCGTCATATTCGTAGCGAGTTGTTTCATTACTTACGATATTGGTGCGACTCTCTCGTCGGCCCTCGGCATCATAAGAGTAATCAAACTCACCGTCACTTTGAAGACGATTTCCCGCTCCCACGACTGTTCCAGGTCGAAGGCGGTTCCCCGCAAGGTCCCAGTCGTAGGACTCAATCAGCACTCCATCGCGAGACTCAGAACGAAGCTGATCAGCAGCGTCATAGGTGTACGCAATCAGGCCGTCAGCGATCGTGTCAATTTCAGTGACACGACCCTTAGCATCTCGGGTGTAGGTGGATGCATTGATGCTGTCTAAATCACCCGGCCGACCATGGGAGAGTGAGCCTAGGAAACCGGCAGAGTCATAAGCGTAGATCGTTGACAAATCAACGTTACCTAAGGAGTCTTTTCGATGCGTCTTCGTCATCAAGTTGCGGTTGTCGTACTCAAAGTCCGCGCCAAAGACAAAGTTGCCCAATCCATCCCCCCGCCGAACGCTTACCTTTTTGTTGGTACAGCAGCGGTTGCTGGTAGAGACGAACTAACAACCGCCAAAGATGCTAGAAACTCGAAAAGAAGACGTCGCGAACGTTGCCAAGAATTTCGGCTTCTGTACATCAATTCTTCGCTGCTGAAACTCTTGGCGAGTCTCGCTAGTTGAAACTGCTATGATTCTGAAATGATCAAGTTCAGAAAACTTTGCTCATCTAGAATCTCGATCGTGCTGCCTGACTTTCGCAGCGTCTTGGCGGTTTCTTCGTGGACACTCATCGTGGCATTGGTGTTAGCGGGCGATCGTTGATCATTCCCGACCACGACATAGTCGGTGTGTTCCCCCACTTCTTGCTCACAAGTTCCTCCAAGACGACCGGCAAGTGATTCCGCTTGCTGCGAATCCATCACGCTAAGCCGCCCTGTGAATACGATTCGCTTGCCGCGAAGCGGACGAATGAATTCAGCGCGAATCATCAGTCGCTGCAAGTCAACAATGGGCTGCTGAGGCGGCGGTGGTTCCATAGGATTTTTCGCCTTGCTCAATGATGAAGGCGTCTGCGATGAAGGCGTCCGCGTTTTTGGTTTGCGGCGCATCGCGGTCGGCCCGCGATATCCCCAATCGCCCGCACTGCCGCGAGTCAACTTTAATCGCTTCTCTAGATCT
Source organism: uncultured Rhodopirellula sp. (assembly GCA_964449225.1). Classification (GTDB taxonomy): domain Bacteria; phylum Planctomycetota; class Planctomycetia; order Pirellulales; family Pirellulaceae; genus Rubripirellula. Next base: position 42,822 of record CAYVAN010000001.1, on the reverse strand, counting down.
TCTAACGATGTCGCTTCCTGATCGATCCCGGCGGCCAGCATTACCTTGGCACACGCGATCGAATCCTCCAATGCATCATGATGTTTGAATCGAACGCCCAACCAATCACTTAGCGGCTTCAACCCGAAACCGCGACGGTGCGGCCAAGTCCGACGCGCGACGGCGCGGGTGCATGAAAAGTGTATTTGAGGGATTGGTTTGCGATGAGCTTGCAAGCATGCGATTAACACTCCAATGTCAAAGCTGGCATTGTGCGCGACGAGGCAATCTTCACCAAACGTCTTTGAAATTTCATCCCAAAGCGAACCAAAGTCGGGTTCGTTCCGCACCCGATCAGGCGTGATGCCGTGAATGTGGATATTTCCTGTACTGAATTGCATCGGCCTTGGTTTGATCATCCACATCGCTTCGTGAACGATTCGCCCTTGGCGAACTCTTACAGCGGCTAACTGACACGCACTGTCCCGCCGCCGACTAGCGGTTTCAAAGTCAATCGCGGTAAAGTCGGCTAAGAAGTCCATGGCTACCGTCAAAAAAGTAGAGTTCGTAGCTGATCCCGCCTGGATTCAGTCATCAGGATTCGGTCATTACGGTTCAGTCGCCGGCCGCGGGTGCTGCCACCAGATGGAACCCGCGACGGAAATCGATGTGAATCATTTGACCGCTGGTCTTTCCGCACTCCGTTTGACGGAGATCTGGCAACGTTTTTCAATGATATCCAAATGGTGCGATAGGTGGGCTGCCGCAAGCCATGCCATCGCGCGAACACTGATCGGATTCGAATCAACTGACACCTTCCGTTCCCAGGCTGCGGGTTCAATACGAATCAACAGCAAACGATTGGATTGACGTGTCGCACCTAGTTCGCTGATCAGATTGCTAAACGTCCCCAAACCAAACCGAGCAGTCGCGTATTTATTTTCGTCCCAACTTGGCAGCGGTGTTGCATCACCGGCGGCCGCGCGTAGCATTCGATATCCGAAAACTCGCTCGGCATCAACGCAATGTTCAATCACCTGCCGCACGGTCCAACTATACGGCGGATGCACAATGTCGACTTGCTGAGTGCAAAGATGGCTGGCCAGTTCACACATCCAAAACAACTGGTCATCCATCACGGCAATGACGTCGTCGCCGGGAAGTCGGGACAACGATTCTTGCTGATAATCAGACAACAATTCGTCCGCGGCTGGTCGACGGCTAGCGATCATGGACAGGCGATTCCGAAACCGCGTTACTTATCGGATCCAGTTCCCCATCATCCAGCTCTTCGTCATTTGGCTGCGTCAACACAGCGGCCAATAGCACGGCAACTTTCTCGACTGAAGGTCCATCAATCGTATGCGGCCCCTGGAAGCTATGGAAGTCCAACTTGGCCCCAGACATCCGAAGCAGATCACGCAGCACTATGGCGCTATCAAACGGCAATACGGGATCAATCTTGCCATGCGACTGAAAGATTTTTGTCTTGGCCAACCGTCGCTTCGCCGCGTCTTGCCACTGATTGCGACAAACAACGGTTCCAGAAAATTGAATTAGCAAAGCAGCCGGTTCGTT
>CAYVAN010000001.1:5698-41255 GCA_964449225.1 uncultured Rhodopirellula sp. | reverse complement strand
CAGATTCGGTGGGTCAATCGTGCCTCGCAACGCCGTGTCCATCGTCAGCATGGCACCCTGTGAAAAACCACCCAGCACGAAACGGGGTTTTTCAGTCGGCATGCTGGCGAGCGTTTCCGTAATGACTTTATCCAGGGCAACGCGTGCTTCGTCGATTCCCGGTGGAACTTCATCGTGCAATTCATCAAAGCTGTTCGCTTGAACCGCTTGCGCCAGTCGCGACATATTGATTGGCCACCAAGCTCGTGCGGTCGGCATGCCCATTTCGGCCAACGAGTGCGGTGCGTCGGGGAAAACAAAACGAAATTGGCTGGCGTCTTCACCCAGCATCGATAACCATTCACCGGCCAGCGGGGCTAAGTCGTCAAGCGATGCTCCGTAGCCGTGGCAAATGATCACTGCCACGGTGGGTTCGTCGCCACCGTCAACGACGATGCAGTCCAGGGATCCAATTTGTTTTCGAGTTGCAGTCGGCACAGATGTCATACAGTTACAGGATGGTGAGCTGGTCGCCAATCGACCAGATGAATTTCAACGCTGCGATAGCCACGGAATTCATTCACGACCGGGCGGTACGCAATTTCAAAAGGTTCAGTCATGTTGTTTAGTTCGTCGCACCAGGATTCGGCATTAAATGCGACAGCGCGAATGGTCTTGCTCCCTTGGCGAAGCTGAACTGTCAGGTGACGCTTTGTCTTACCCATCAAGCTGGCTTCGCCTTCAACCACAACGCCACGACTGCAAAGAGTCGGCCGCGGGTTACCCGCACCAAACGGTGCCAGCATATCCATTTGCTTCATTGTTTCTAGGTTCAATTGACCAAGCGGTGCTTCGGCGTCAATCACAATCTCTGGCACGATCTCTCGTTCGGTCCACTGTTTGGCAACCGCTTCGCAAAAATCGTCGCGAAAGGTTTCAATTTGGCGCTCGTCGATCGTTAACCCCGCAGCCGCTTTGTGACCGCCAAATCGCACCAATCGCTCACTGCATTGGGTCAATGCGTCGTAAAGATCGATGCCAGTTCCACCGACGCGGCCTGATCCAGTTGCTTCCGTTTTCCCAGCCGAATCGAGTGACAAAACCAAAACCGGTTTCGCGTGTTTTTCAGCCAGTCGGCCGGCGACGACGCCTATAACTCCCGGATGCCAACCCACACCCGCCAATACGAACGCTGCATCGTTTTCAGGATCGAAGTCGTTCTTGATTTGCTTTTGTGCTGCCAGGTAAACGCTTCGCTGAAGCGTATCGCGACTGTTGTTCAGTTCGTGAATGTAGTTCGCCAGCGACTCGGTTCGATCACCCGGACCGGACGTCAATAACTCGACCGCCAATTGCGCTTGTCCCAATCGGCCGGCGGCGTTCAACCGGGGTGCGATCGTGAAGCCAATACTCTCGGTGTCCAATGTCGCGTCTGGATCCATTTTGGCCGCTTTCATCAGCGACTGCAAACCGGCCAGTGGCTCGGCTCGTAACATCTTTAGTCCATGCTCGACCAAAATTCGGTTTTCATCCAGCAAGGGCACAACGTCGGCCACGGTTCCGATCGCCGCCAGGGTTAGCGATTGCATCAGGTACCGCCTCAGCGGCTCGGTGACCTTCTTGCTGCCGCAGATTTCTTGGCAAAGTGCCCACGCCAATTTAAACGCAACGCCGGCACCGCAAAGCTCGCCAAACGGATAATTCGTTCCAGGCAGACGCGGATGAACTAAAGCGTCGGCATCAGGAAGCTCTTCACCAATCGTGTGGTGATCGGTAATAATCAGGGTTACACCAAGTTCGCGGCACAGTTTCGCGTGACTGACGCTGGTGATGCCGCAGTCCACCGACACGATCAACTTCTTACCGCGATCAGCTAGCTTACGGATCGCATCTTCGTTCAAGCCGTATCCATCTTCTAAACGGTTGGGCACATGATAAGAAACGTCGCCGCCGAGTAATCGGATTCCGTTGACCAGGATCGCCGTGCCGGTCATTCCGTCGCAGTCGTAATCACCATAGATCACGATCGGCAATTTCTGCTCAATCGCCGATTTCAAGATTGGGACAGCTTTGTCGACACCGGGCAAGGATTCCGGCGGACGTAGCCCCATCAACTTGGTCGTCAGGAAGGCTTCGGCGTCGACGGAATTGTAGATTCCCCGCCCGACCAATAACTGTGCAACGATGGCAGGAACCCGAGCGTCACGAATCATTGAATCGACTCGCGAGGAGTCATGTGGGATGACCCGCCATTTCCGCTGCATCTGGACCCTCCGTGTACGACACCTGCTGGCACCGGACTTTCATCCAATGCCGCTTAATGATTCGATTCGCTCACCCCAATCGCAAATCGGCCTGTCTGCTCACCTAGTTTTAGGCAGCGTTAGAGATCGCTATTTCTTCTTTTCGACGTGCCAAGTTCGTTTGCGCAAACGCGAGCTGTACTTCAGCAGACGCAGCTTTTCACCGCCTGGTTTGCGGCGGTAGCTGTAGTTGTAATCGCCGGTTTCTTCGCAGACCAGGAAGATCGTTTCGGCTTTTTTCTTGCTCTTTGCCATCGTTTCAAAATCAAATAGATGCGGTGGGAATTGCCCAGGATTGTATTTTTCGGGCCCCAGAGTGTACGCGACTGCCCCAGAACACGACAAGCGGCTTCCACTCTAATTCCGCCTCCCCACGCGAAATCGCCCAAATCGCGAAAGTTCCGCCGGTTTTCAGAGCCAAAATCGTCGCAAAAGGCATCCAGCTTTCCCGTAAATCGCGTTAGCTGCTCGGATCGGCCTCTGGCTCAATCGCCTCAAATTCGACATTTCGGTAGATCTCCGACATCGGAACGCTCACACCGATCGATGCGAAGTCGGCGGATTCCGCCAGGGACACCGTCTCACGAAGCAACCATGAACCATCGTCTTGGCGTAAAAACGACTCGACACTCAGCCGATCTTGGGTGATCAGAACGACTTCTTTTAGCGAAGTGATGCTGCGGTACTGAGAAAACTTGTTCCCACGGTCGTAGCTCTCGGTCGATTCCGACAGCACTTCAAATAACACCGTCGGATTGGTCAGCGTGTCCATTTGGTCATCCTCGAATTGAGGATCGTCACAAACGACTGTGGCATCCGGGTACGTGTACAAGCCCGACGACGATATCTTCACACGCAGATCACTGGGGTAAACCTCACAGTCACGCGACTTCAGCGAGTTGCGGATTTCACCAACGATATTACCCACAATCAGATTGTGCTCCCGCGACGCACCCGCCATCGCAAACATCTCGCCGCGATAAAATTGACTCTTAAAATTCGCTGCTCGTTCACGGGCAAGATACTGCTCGGGCGTCAAATATGGCTTTGGGACAGTTGACATTTTAGGACTCAGCAGTGCGAGTTTTTTCCAGATTGAAATTCAAGACAAGAAAGCGTCTCGGATTAGTCAGTATCACAAGTTTAACAGAATAATGTGAACAGAATAATGAAAAGCCGCGAGGTCGCCGGTGCTGGCATTATTCTGTCTTCTAAAACCACGAGGGTTGCTTACCTCTCAATGGCTTCGATCCGTACGTCGAGGCGATCAAAGTTGATCCAGTGGATTGCCTTTAGCGGACGATGGGAAAGGAACCTTCTCTGATGCTCTCGAACAATCTCTGGCTGATGCACTGACGAAGTAACTGAGACTGCGATTCCATCAGCGATCAATCGGACCGGTTGGCTACCGATGACTTTCCCGTCGAGTTCAACGTCAACTGTTTGGCAAACTCGCTTGTCACCACCAAAAAAGTGGGTCAAAGCATCTTTGTACAAGTTCGTATCCAGGCAAGCACCCCATTCAGAGATCATCCTCCGCACCCAATCCGGCAATTCAGAGCACCGCGCTGATCTTGGGCGAAATGCGGCTTTGGATAGCATCGCCAGCTTTCGCTTGGCCGTCGTCAAGCTTGTCGAGACGAACTGATGCTCGACCTTCTCAGATCCAAAACTCAAAAGTGTTCCATGCTGAACGTCACAAAGATATAAGTAGTTCAACACTTGAGCGACGTGTTTGTTGCTGACGTTTGCAACGACTTTGGTCTCCACAACCACGGCATGGTTGATCAAGAAATCCAGGAAGTAGTCTTTCGAGAAATCCTCAAGCGAAACAGTGATTCTGACTTCGCGAGCAAAAGACAAATCCGTTTCCATGACTCGCTGGTGCAACGCAGATTGACAATTCTTCTCGTTTACAAAGCGGCCCAGTTCATTATGAATCTTAAACGCTTCTCCGGTAACGCGATGGTCAATTCGATGAAACGACTGCTCGTCAATTTTCCTGATCGGCAGACCGACATCAACAGGCATTTGCACGACTCAAAATGCAGGGACGATTCAACGGAGATTGCCAGCGATCTACCGCAGCAAACTTGCGGCTTTAAACTTGCGGCTCTTCATTATTCTGTTCCCATTATTCTGTAAAAAAGACCTCTCAAATTATTCAGGTCGCCAGCTTAGAGCCGATCACTCTGTTCTCGTCTCGGACTAAGTTTAACACAATAATGGGAACAGAATAATGAAAAGCCGCGAGGTCGCCGGTGCTGGCATTATTCTGTCTTTTCACAGCACCACTTTGAATGGCGACGCTGCGGGCTTTCTTCTGATTACTGCTGTAACGCGAAGACGATCAAGTTGGCGACGATTTTTGCGGCGTCTTCGGTGCTGTAGCCAGGACACTGGATGGAGTTCGGACTTTCCAGCGCGCAGCTTAGGTCGAGTGGTGAAAAGAACACGCCAATCACGTCGCCGTCGGTTTGAGCCATTTCTAGTTGAGGTGCGGCGATGCGTTTGTTGACCGCTTCGCCTCGGACTGACGGTGTTCGGACTGTGACGCCTGCTAAGTCGAACGATCCGGGGACGTTCATCACGCCGTGATCCGGGGGCACGGGTTTCATCGCCCCATCACCAAGCACTAATTCGATTTCACGTCGGAACGATTTTGCAAACGCGTCTTCGCCACAAATCGCCGAACCTAAGATGACACCACCGTTGGCCAAGTAGTCGGCAATCAATTCACGCTGCGCCGGTGTCCATTGGAACTCCGTTCGGCCATGAATCCACAACACATCGACGCCAATTAGTTCGTTTTGATCGAGTTTCACCGGTTTGGCTGCGGCATTTATCTCAATCGGAACCCGCGCCGCGACCAGAATTGCCGCATTGCGAAGCGCGCGCCGGGCTTCTTGGCCCCCGGCGTCAACGGCCAGCGTCGCTAAAAAATTGACACCGCGTCGACGCTGGGGCAATTCGCTTCCCTCGATCACAAATCGACTTTCCAGCTTGTCTTTTAGCTCTCGTCCGGTGGCGTATGCGATCATGTTTTCACCGATGCCCACCGCTGCTTTGATTTGTTCTTTCGCTGGACCGGAGATCGGCTGGCGACGGAACACCAAGTCGGCCAATTCCCACCTGCACGACAGGCTTCGCGGACTAAAGAAGATGCTGGTTCGGCAGCAAGCCTGCACGCCGTACATCCAAAATTCTTTGTCGATTGCCGCCGGTGCCACTTTGCGCTCGGCAAACCAAACCGGGTGATCAGGAGGCAGCTTTTCCAGCACCGCATCATCCACCAATTGCTTGCTAAGCTCTTGCACGCTGCGGGCGAATCGCCCGGCTGGTCCGCAACCGTCACCCGAATCCGATTCGAAGAAGATCGTGCCACCCTGGTCGATATAGCTGCGAAGTTGCTGGACGAAGTCGTCGTTAAAATTGAGCGGGCGATTGCCGCTGATGATCAAGACTGGGCTTTGCAATAAGTCAGCAAACTTAGCGGTGGACGAGTCGATGGTTTGAAAGGTTAAATCGCGTCGCCAGTCACGTTCAACTTGGCGCACCAGTTGACGCAATCCGTCGGGATGCTGCTGCCACTGTGACTTTGAATCATCCTTGCCATATTGCAATCTTGCCGCCACGACTTGGCGTTTCCCTTTACTCAAAAACAGCAACGAAAATGCCGTCGTAACATTCACCGGTTCCAGCGGTCCAGTCGATGGCCAAAATCCTTGGAAATCGTCCTGCAACGCAACAATCCGCTCAGCGCCTTCGCGATACCAATCATGATTCCCGATGAACCGTCGTCCCGATAAACGGCCGACGCGCTCGAGCGCGTACAGATAATAGAAGTACGTCATTTTGTTGTCTGATGACGGATTACCTTGGACAGTAAAGTTTCGGGCCAACCAATTTAATCCTTCTTCAACGGGATCCTTTTCGGATTGTTCGCCGCCGCAGCATTGAATGTTATCACCGAGAACTTTTGAACTGGAATCATTCAGCCGGCCACGGGCAATGATCACTGACGCAATTCCAGCACAGGTCATGCTGCCGGTCGGGTCACCGCGTTTTTGATAGGACCATCCACCGCTGCTTTTTTGTCGGTCAGTCCAATAAGCGATTGCTCGCTGGAACGTCTCGGGTTTGACTTCGATGCCGCGATCCGCTGCCGCTCCCAAGGCTAACACCGCAAACTGTGAATTTGATGGATCGCCGCTCCCTTGGCCTCGGTTGTAGGTCCATCCACCGGGGTTTGTGTTGAACCGGCCACCAGCATCGATTTGTTCTTCGACCAGCCACTGAACATTGCGGCGAATTCGCGGCAAGTCGCCCGCCGCGCCCAACTGGCAGTAGACCAACGTTTGTAACGCGACCGAATAAGTTTGATCCGGTTCGAACGTGCGCAAGTAACGCATCGCTCGGACAATGTCAGGGTTATTTTTCGCGACTCCGCAGTTCAGCAAAGCCAGTGTGCAAAGAGCTGACATGCCGCACGATTGACCATTGAATTCTTCCCAGCCGCCCGCCGCATTTTGCGTTTTGCGAAGATAGGCAACTCCGCGGTCGATCGATCGCTGGACACTCGCCGCATCAATGTCGGCGCGAGCGTCCGAAGGTGCAATCACGCAGGCTAGGAAGAATAGGGCGATCGATTTGGTGAAGCGTTTGACTTGTTGGCTGCCGACGATGTTCGACTTTGATGTTATCATTCCGTCTTTCCAACAAAGGACTGTAATCTTTTCATCATGACCGGTAACCCTTCACCTCCACCACCACCGCCCAATTCAACGCCTGATTCGGCAGCAACCGGAGGGCCGGCGCGAAACTTGGGTGATGTGCTGCGTGAATTTGCTGAACACCAGCAGACCATGCGTAGCGAATTGGGCAAGGTCATTGTTGGACAGCATGAAACGATCGAACAACTGCTTGCTGCGATTTTCACACGCGGTCACGTCTTGTTGGAAGGTGTCCCTGGGTTAGCCAAGACGTTGATGGTCAGCACTCTTGCCAACATTATGGACGTCTCCTTCAAGCGGATCCAGTTTACCCCTGACCTGATGCCTTCGGATATCACCGGCACGCAGGTTTTGGAAGAAGATGAATCTGGCAAGCGAAGTTTCCGCTTCGTCGAAGGCCCCATCTTCACGAACATTCTATTGGCCGACGAAATCAACCGAACGCCGCCAAAAACGCAAGCCGCTTTGCTGGAAGCGATGCAGGAACGGCAGGTCACTGTTGGCAACGATACCAAACCGCTTCCATCACCGTTTTTTACGATCGCGACTCAGAACCCGATTGAACAGGAAGGCACTTACCCGCTGCCCGAAGCTCAATTGGACCGGTTCATGTTCAACATCAAGGTCGGCTATCCAACTGCGGCGGAAGAAGAGCAAATCCTGACGGCGACCACTCGTGGCGAAAAACCAACGGTCAACAAAGTTCTCTCGTCACGCGCAATCCTGAACATCCAAAAGCTCGTTGGTAGCGTTGCGGTCAACCCCTACGTGATTCGGTATGTCTCACGTTTGGTTCGGGCGACACGTCCGGCGGATGAGTCCGCACCGCAATACATTCGCGACTTGGTTGATTGGGGCGCGGGACCACGTGCGGGTCAAAACTTGATCGCCGGTGCCAAAGCGATTGCAGCGATGGACGGGCGATTCAGCATCGATCCCGACGACGTCAAACGTATCGCCAAACCGGTGCTGCGTCACCGCGTCGCGACCAATTTCCAATCGCAAGCCGAGGGAATGACCACCGACGACATCGTCGACAAACTCATCGACGAAATTCAACCGCCCGAACCAGAAAAGATAAAGAGTTAGCTGGCTAGCGATTAGCTGTTAACAATTGGCTTTCACTGTTCATTAACATCCGTTCGTATGCAAAATGCTAATCGCTAACAGCTAATCGCTCTTTCAATGTCGTCTGTTCTTTCCCCCGAATCGCTTCAGCAAATCAAACGGCTGGACCTTCGTGCGCGGATGGTGGTGCGTGGTTTTTTGCAGGGGTTGCACAGCAGTCCGTTCCAAGGATTTTCGGTCCAGTTCAGCGAGCACCGACGGTACAACCGCGGCGACGATCCTAGGCTGATCGATTGGTTGGTCTACGCCAAAACCGACAAGTACTACACCAAGCGATTTGAATCGGAAACCAACCTGACCGGTTACCTGGTCATGGATTTGTCCAAGTCGATGGGATTTACTCAATCACAATCGATGAACAAGTTTGAATACTGCACTTGTTTGGCCGCCGCGCTAACCTACTTGATGACAATGCAGCAAGATCCGGTGGGTCTGATCACGTTCGATGAAAAGATGAAAGCCGTCTTGCCGGCGCGAAGCCGCCGCGGACATCTTGGTGATGTGATGGCCCAGCTTTCAAGATTAGAACCAACCGGCAGCACCGACTTGCCCGCGTCGCTGATGCAGTTGGCCGCGATGCTGAAACAACATTCGTTGGTGATGCTATTTTCGGATTTATTGCCGAGCACCATTGCGGGTGACGAAGCGGGCAGCCTGGACGACGTTGTTTCAGCGCTGGCGTGGCTTCGCCACGGCGGAAACGATGTGATTGTCTTTCACGTGATGGACGAAGCCGAAGTCAATTTCCCGTACGATGGGCCCGTTCAATTTGAAGATTCCGAAACGGGACAAACCGTGTCGGTCGATGCAGGCGGTTTCCGCGACGACTACCTAAAGCAGATCGAAGAATTCCGCGATGGCTACCGCACCGCTTGCAGCAACCTGCAAGTCGACTACGTGCCGCTTGACACCAGCATGCCGTTTGACACGGCACTGACCGAGTACTTGATTCAGCGTCAGCGAAGCGGATGAGTTTTCTAAACGCCACCTTGATCCTGGGGACGCTGGCGGCCGCTGTGCCGTTGGTCCTGCACCTGATCGCGAAGCGCGAACCCAAGAAGGTTACCTTTCCTTCGGTTGCGTTCCTGACCAAACGATTTGAGTCCAATCGCAGCAGGTTGCGGGTTCGACGTTGGTGGTTGTTGGCGATGCGAATTTTGGCCATTGCAGCCTTAGCATTGGCACTTGCTCGGCCCGCGATTCACCAATCGCTATCGGTGACCTGGTTGTCAATTGGATTAATCGCGGCGGCGGGGATTGCATTGTTGATCATGGCAACGATCGCGATTGTTCACGATAAATCACGTTCAATCCGATACGGATTAGCAGGTGGTGCGGCGATGTTGATCTTGGGATCGATGTTGTGGGGCGTCGTCACGTTCGCATCAGGCCCGTCGGTCGCCATCGATGATTCGGGGCCGATTGCGATCGCGATCGTTGTTGACAATTCGTTGACATCTGAATGGAAAACCGCCAACGACGATCGCACTGAGCGAATGATTGACGTTGCCTCGGGCGTGATCGCCAAGTTGCCACGCACCAGCCGGATTGCCGTATTGGATCGATCCGCAACGCCCGCTTCGTTTTCGCTTGATGTTGCTGGTGCGTTATCAAAACTGGAATCCATTGAGCCCACATCACTTCCACGACCCATCGCTTCGCGTCTGCAATCGGCAGTTCAGTTGGTTCAAAGCAGCGAACTGGAAAACCGTCATGTTTTGGTTTTAACGGACTTGGCATTGATTACGTGGGGTGACCCCGGTCTAGAAACATCGCTAGCGAAAACGATCGGCAAAAATTCCAGCGAAGCCAAACCCGTTTCATTAACTCTCTTTGATACCGGTGAATTCCAAGGTGCCAATCGCGCGCTGACCGAGATGCGATTGGCTGATTCAACGCCACCAGCTAATTCACCAATGTCGATCAGCGTGACACTGAACTCGAAGAGTTTTGGCAACAACTTCAGTGAGAATGCGGAGCCAGATCCCGATTCAGTCACAGTTGAAGTGCAGATGTATCAACTCGAATCGGGATTACCGGTGGTTCGTGATGGTGACGTCGTTTATCCGCCGCTTACTAGCGTTGACCGAACGACCGCGGAAATCATCGCGGGGGTCGAGAGCGAATTGGTGTTAACGATTCCAGGACTGCCAGTCGGAACGCATCATGGGCGTTTGCGTATCGTTGGCGAGGATGCGATGGCTGCCGACGATCAACGCTTTTTTTCGATCGCCGTCCTGCCGCCCTCTTCCGTGCTGATCGTTAACACGGACGCTGAAGATGCAGGTCAGGAAGCAAAGGTGATCGAGGACGCAATCACGGCATCGTCGGGTGCGGGCATCGATTCGGCCGTTGAATTCATGACCGAACGCATTGGGTACGGCGATCTAGCTGTCGCCAGATTGTCGGACTACGACGCCATCACGATGTTGGACCCACCCACTGATTCGCTTTTGGATCCTGCGATCGTAAACTACGTGAACAATGGTGGTGGGGTTTTGGCGATGCTTGGTCCGTCTGCGACGGAGAATTCCGCCAATGATTCGGTATGGTTGCCGTCATTAATTCGACGGTGGCGAGTGCCGGAGCAGGGCAGTTTTTTTCAAGTCACCGACGTGATGCACCCGGCCACCGAATCACTTGGCGGGGATACGCCTTGGAATGACTTTGCAGTGTCCCAGTATTGGCAGGTCCAACCCACCGCGCAAGACTCCGTGCTCGTTCGATTTGCCGGGACCGACCATCCGGCGATGCTGGGCCGTGAAAGCGTCGATCCAGATTCTGGTGCCGTCGGCCGGACACTTGTTTTGACCACGCCGCTTCCCGCGTTGGCAAAAAAAACGCGGTCATGGAATCGGCTCTTCGGCATTGATCCTTGGCCAGCATGGTTGCTGACGCGTCAAAGCATCGATTATCTGACGGGACGGCGATCCAGAGAAATGATGACCATGGTTGGAACGCCATGGACTCAATCAATTGGTGACAACGTGCAAAGGCTTGGTGAAAATGATCCTGCGGAAAACAGAGTGACTCGTTTGCAGATTTTCCCTCCCAATGGATCGCCGCCGATTCCCGTGGAAACGAAAACAAACAACCCTCGTTCGGGGGAAACGTCTCGTTCCGTTACGGTCGCTGACACTCGATCGCCGGGCGTTTTTTGGATCAAGGGCGGCGAATCAGGGATGGGGTTCTCAGTAAACTTGCCGGATGATGCGATTGAGCTGGATCGGATCGACCGAAGCCAGTTGGATCAATGTTTGGGCAAGGATGGATGGGCTTATGCGACGGATACTGATCAGATCACGCTGACGAGCCAGCAGTCCGGCCAACGAATCTCGTTAACTTCGCCAGCAATGCTGCTAGCCCTGGTGGTATTCTTGCTTGAACAGGTGCTCGGAAACCGATTTTATCGTTCCAATAGCTTTGCGTCGCGTCTTCCTTCTGCGTCAATGGGCTTGGGAAGCGGTGAAGGCTAGAATGCGGACCGTTAAAGTCACCGCCAGTGATACGATCGGCTGACCACAATGATCCGATCAAGCCTCAAGGGCGTCATTGACGTGGACCATTGGGCTAGCGAGCGTTAATCTGACCACGAAACTGGTTGGGGGTCACTCGAAGCCTCCCGCCAAAGCGACTCCGTTTTCCTCCACTAGGTTCAGCGTCACGCATGTCAAAAACCCCTCTGCTCGAGCGACGAAGCCCGCTGAGGATGTCGTATGCGCTGTTAATTCTGATTGCGTTTTTCTTCTTATTGCCCTCGGCGTTTCGCGCCGCTCGCCTGAGCCTTGGCGAAAAAGAGAACGACGTCAAAGATTGGTTACCGGCCGATTTTGCTGAAACAGCTGAACTGGAATGGTTCGCCCAGCACTTCGCCGGAGAAGCGTTTGTCTTAGCGACTTGGGAAGGCTGCACATCGGACGATCAGCGATTAAAACTGCTGTCAACCAAGTTGCGACATGAATCCGAAGAATACGATCCCAGCAAAACTCTTTCGCCGGAATTGACCAAGACGTTCCGTCGTGCTCGCGAAACAGCAAAAGAGTTGCAGCTTTTGCTTGCCAGTGAAGATCTAAACAACTGGGGCGGCCAAAACGAAAAATGGTTACGCAGTGCCGATGGACAGTGGTATTACATCAAACCCGATGGCGGACTTTATCGCTGGGACGAACCGCTTAATGCTCCGCTGGCGACGATTCGAAGAATCAAACGAGCGCGCGGCACTTACGAACTGACTGGCACGCTGGTCACCGCATTTGGAACGAAGCCCGATGGCAAAGCGAATTCGCCGATTGCGAATCCGTTTTACAATGATCCGTCGCTACTGACTGCGCCGCTGTTTGAGACCGTTCAAACCGGCCATGACATTGTCGAAGAATTGGCACGCGAAGGTGGACCGCTCTGGCCGATCGACATGACCGATCCCGCGAAGCGTCCAATCGTGGCACGTCGCTTGGCGATGGAGCGATTAACGGGAATGCTATTTGCGCCCGCCGTGCCAAAGGATTTTGACTGGACGCCATCAGCGTTCGCAAAAACCTTGGACGAAGATCGTCGTGCGGGACTTGATGCAGACTTTGACTTTGCCGTTTCCAGTCGCGTGAAGCAGATCGTCGATCGCGACTTCGATGGATCGATCAAAAAGCTGGCCGCTGCACCCGATGAAGACAAGGCTCGTGCGTGGTACGAGATCTGGGATGCAACCACCGTCGAACCTCCGCCACGTTTGACTTGCGTCTTGGTAACGCTGACCGATTTGGCGAAAGACAATTTGGTCTACGCCATCGGACGCGGAGTCCTGGGACAGCCTCGTGGACGCTTGCTGCAACTTGCCGATCAATCCGGAATCTATGCGGCACGACCACCCGCACTGGCTCCGCCGCCGTTCAACAAGGAACCCGCGGTCGCGACCGCCACGATGCCCGCACTTCGCATGGGCGGACCGACGGTCGACAACATGGCGATCGATGAAGAAGGTTCCGTCACGCTGGTCCGACTGGTCGGATACAGTATCCTTCTAGGAATCATACTGTCGTACCTGTGTTTCCGAAGCGTCAAGATTACGTTGATGATCTTTATCGTCGGTGGTTCGGCCGCGATGTTGTCGATGGCGATGGTGTGGTGGACCGGCGGCCGCGTCGACGCGATTCTGATGAGCATGCCATCGCTTGTTTACGTGCTAGGGCTGTCCGGTGCGATCCACGTCATCAACTACTACCGCGATGAAGTTCGGGCACGGGGCAAAGCGGGCGCGGCTGGCCGTGCACTCAAACACGCCGCTCTCCCCTGTGCGCTTGCGTCCTTCACGACCGCGATCGGACTGATATCGCTCTTCACCAGTAACCTAAAACCGATTTCTGGGTTTGGTCTGTACAGTGCGATCGGAGTTCTATCGACGCTGGGAATTTTGTTTTCCTATCTGCCTGCGGCTTTGGCGACCTTCCAGCCGAAAGTGGATGATGCTCCTGAACCAGAAAAAATTGATCCCTCGAAACCTCGGGTCGAAAGCCGGTTGAGTGATTGGTGGGCTGGAGTGGGTCGGGTGATCGCACATCATCACGTGATCGCAACCGTTGGATGCTTGCTGTTCCTGGTTGGCTGCGGGATTGGCATGAAGCAGATCAAGACATCAGTTCAATTGCTTGAATTGTTTGACCCCGGTGCTCGCATCATCCGCGATTACGCGTGGATGGAAGACAACTTTGGCAAGCTGGTTCCGATGGAAGTCGTCGTGCGAATGCCGACCAAAATTCAAGCCGAAGATTCCCAGGCTGATCTGTCATCGCTATCGATGCTGGAACGTGTCGAAGCAGTTTCGCGCATTCGCAAGGTTGTCCATCGAACCCTGGGACAGTCCGGACAAGGCGTTGTCGGTCAGGCAACCGCTGCCGACACATTCTTGCCAGATTTGCCCGAACCCAGTAACGGCTACAGCCCAGTGCGGGCCAAGTTCAATCGGGATCTGGTAGCTGCCAGTGATCAGCTTCGTGATAATGATTACCTAAGAATCGAGAAGTCGGGAAAATTTCAAGACAGCGAATTGTGGCGAATCAGTTTGCGGGTCGCTGCGCTTTCGGACGTCGATTACGGACAGTTTATTTCGACGCTGCGTGATTCGGTGAGTCCCGTTTTAAGTGCCTACCATACTCGGGGCGAAGTGATCGATGCCTTGACCAAGAACGGCAAATTAGACAGCGGAGCAAAACTGATGATCGTGGGATCAGGCAAGCCTGATTCTTTGGCGGTCATGCCATTGGTGCAGGATGACGGTACAACACTGATCAGCCGCAATGCATACCTGGCAACACTTGGCGAATTGTTGGCCAATGAACGAATTGAAACGCCACGCTGGTTGAACTTGCCACCGAAAAAAGTCGCGGCTTTGGTGGCGAGTGATCGTTGGCAGAAACTATTGGATAGCTTTGATGCTGTTCTTTGGGTTGGTGGTGAAGGTTACACGGAACAGAACCTGAAGTTCGCTGGGAAGTTGATCGATGCACGCGGCGCAGAATCTCGGATCACTGCGCCAAAGTTGCTGCCCGATCGAACTCCAACGGTGGAAGGCGATCCACCCATTGAAGCAATCTACACCGGTGTCATTCCCGTCGTTTACAAGGCGCAGCGGACCCTGCTAACCAGCTTGGCAGATTCGATTGCGTTAGCGTTCGTACTGATCGCTATTGTGATGGTGATTCTGCTAAATCCCGGTACAGGACCGGCCACTTGGTTCCAACCAAAGAACATGCTTTACGGGATGGCTGCCGGTTCGGTTGCCATGATCCCCAATATCTTTCCGGTGGTGATTGTATTTGGCTTGATGTGCCACCTAGGACTAGAAATTGACATCGGCACGATGATGACGGCGTCGGTGGCGATGGGCGTAGCGGTGGACGACACCATCCACTACCTGTCCTGGTTCCGCGACAACCTGGACAGCGGCAAGTCACGAGTCGAATCGGTGATTGAAACATATCGACGTGTTGGTCCCGCGATGACCCAAACAACCATCGTCGGTGGATTGGGCTTGTTCGTATTCGCCCTTTCAACGTTTACACCAACGCAGCGATTCGGAACCCTGATGTTGGTCATGCTGGTCGCAGCTTTGGTGGGCGACTTGATCTTATTGCCGGCACTCCTTGCTGGTCCACTCGGGCGTTTCTTCAAGCCACGTTTGAAGGAAGAGGTGGACTCCATCAGCGAAGAGCAGCTCATGCAGCGAAGTTCAGAACAGCCATCAAATTCAATGACATCGACTTCCGCCAAGCACTCGGATTCGGATGAAGCAATTGACACCTCTGGTCTGCCCCATTTAAAGGTTCACTTTCCGGACCATCGAAGAGACGCCGGTCACCCGATCCGACGGAAGTAAGACGTCGAAGGGCGGATGATTCGGAGTGTTTCTGATTTGGCACGCAATGACGCGACTTACGATGGTCAGCGTTCATATTTTCTTGGCAAATCGCCGATGGCCGTGCTACGGTGATGGAACCGGCTGCACGCAGTCTTGCTCATTTTTTACTGCGCGGAGCGAGACCAGCTACGGTGTTCACCGTCTTATCGCCGACTAAACGTCGATCGCATCAGCGTCTTCAGCGCGATCCATGATGAAACGGAATCGGGCGGATGCGTCGCGCCCCATTAGGTCGCTGATGACGCGGTCAGTTTCCAGTTGGTCATCGATTTCAACTTTCATCAACCGACGTGTTGCTGGGTTTAAAGTGGTATCCCACAACACCGCTGGCATCATTTCACCAAGACCTTTGAACCGCGTGATTTCTGGATGGGCGTTGCCCTTATAGTCAGCCAAAATGCGTTCGCGTTCTAGTTCATCGGCGGCCCAGTGAGTTTCCTTGCCAAGATCAATGCGATACAGCGGAGGATCGGCGATGTATAACCGACCAGCGGCGATCAAAGCAGGCATGTGACGGTAAAAGAATGTCAGCAGCAGCGTCGTAATGTGGTGTCCATCACTATCCGCATCTGCCAGCAAAATCACTCGGTCGTAACGGAGCGCTGCGATGTCGATGCTTGGGCCGATTCCACAACCGAGTGCCGCGACGAGGTCTTGGATTTCTTTGTTTTCAAGAATCTTCTTTAACGTCGCACTTTCGGTATTGAGCACCTTTCCACGAAGCGGCAAGATCGCTTGCGTGTTGCGGTCACGGCCCTGTTTCGCTGACCCACCGGCCGAATCACCTTCGACGATAAATATCTCGCTTTCGCCTTTCCCACCGGAAACGCAGTCAGAAAGTTTGCCCGGCAACATCGTACGTTTGCCGCTGCCCTTGCGTGAGACAGCGTCCGACGCCGCCCGCGACGCCGCGCGAGCACGTGCTGCGGCGATGATTCGTGCGATGATTCCGTCTGCGACGCTGCGATTGTCATTCATCCACTGTTCCATCGCAGGACGAATCGAATTTTCGACCAACGGGGCAACTTCGGGATTGTTTAATTTGTCTTTGGTTTGACCTTGGAATTGAGGTTCTGCAATAAAAACAGAAACAATGGCGACGAGGCCTTCGCGAATGTCTTCGGCGCTGATTTTGACACCACGCGGAGTCAAGCTGTGTGTGTCGATGTAGTTGCGAACAGCTTTTGTTAACCCGCTGCGGAAACCATTTTCGTGTGCCCCGCCTGATCCAGTTGGAATGCCGTTGACGTAGCTGCGAACATGTTCGTCGGTCGACTCGCTCCATTGCATCGTCATTTCCATCCGCGGGTCGTCATTGCGAACGGTAAAGGGGGTTTCGTGGATTGGCCTTGCCTTACGTTCCTTTAGAACTTTGCCCAGGAAGTCAACGATTCCGTTTTCGTGAAGGTAGGTTTCTTTGGTTTTAGCGGCCTCATCAATGTAAGTGACCTTAACACCGCGATGAAGGAAGCTGGCTGTTTCCAGACGCGCCTGAATGAGTTTGGTGTCAAAATCAGTGCGTGGAAAAATAGTTGGGTCAGGCGTGAACGTGATCGTGGTGCCAGTCCCACGAATCGCGCCTTTTAACTTTTGCAACTTGCTGGTCGGTTGGCCCTTGGCGAACGTCATGCGGTACTGTGATCCATCGCGGCGGACCACCGCCGTTAATTCTTTTGACAGTGCATTAACAACCGACGCACCTACCCCGTGCAATCCACCGGCGGTTTTATAGTTGCCTTCGTCGAACTTGCCGCCCGCGTGCAAGACTGTCAGCACCGTTTCTAACGCACTTTTTTTTGTCTTGGTATTTCGATCGACTGGGATTCCGCGGCCGTTATCGGAAACCGTGATCGTTCGCCCATCTTTGCCAAGCGTGACCGCGATTTCAGAGGCATGGCCATTCATCGCTTCATCGACACTGTTGTCGACCACTTCCCAAATCAAGTGATGCAGCCCGGACGAGCCGACGCCACCGATGTACATACCGGGGCGTTTGCGAACGGGTTCCAGGCCTTCCAGGACGGTGATGTCATCGCCGCCGTATGATTTCTTTGCCATGCGTGGGTGCTAGCTGGGGTTTGCTGAGATTGCAGGTTTCTTGGGGAGGTTTCAGTGCCTGAACAAATACCCGCTCAGCCCGATCGAATCAAGTTGGTTCCTATCCTCGTCTTTTTCTGGTTCGACGCTAGGATTGACATCCACTGACATCAGCGTCCCAGCGAAATCTGAAGAGGAAAATCACCGAATGTCCGGCCAGACCCCAACGATCATCTATACCCACACCGACGAAGCCCCCGCGCTGGCAACCCATTCGCTGCTGCCGATCGTTCAGGCGTTTTGCGATGCAGCGGGCATCAAAGTGGAAACCCGCGACATTTCGCTGACGGCCCGTATTTTGGCAAACTTGTCTGAATACCTGCCCGATGATCAAAAACGGGCCGATGCCTTGGCGGAACTAGGGGCGATGGCGAAAACGCCCGAAGCCAACATCATCAAGCTGCCTAACATCAGCGCGTCGATTCCGCAGTTGACCGCAGCAATCGAAGAATTGCAGGCCCAAGGGTTCGCCGTTCCCGATTTTCCCGAAGAACCATCGACCGACGATGAAAAAGCGATTCGGGCTGCCTACGCCAAAGTGCTGGGCAGTGCCGTCAATCCAGTCCTTCGAGAAGGCAACTCGGATCGCCGCGTCGCCGGACCAGTCAAAGAATACGCTCGCAAGAACCCCCACTCGATGGGCGATTGGTCATCGGATTCCAAGTCCCATGTTGCACACATGTCCGAGGGCGATTTCTTCGGCAGCGAACAGTCGCACATCATGCAAGCCGCCGGATCAGTTCGTATCGAACGGATCAGCGACGGCAAAACCACCGTGCTCAAAGAAGGGCTCGATCTGCAAACGGGCGAAGTGATCGACGCTTCAGTGATGAGCAAGACGGCACTGCGAAAGTTCTTGGCCGAACAAATTACCGATGCCAAGTCACAAGACGTGCTGATGTCGTTGCACATGAAAGCGACAATGATGAAGGTGTCTGACCCGATCATCTTTGGCCACTGTGTCACGGTTTATTACGAAGACGTTTTCGCCAAACACGCCGCATTGTTTGAAGAGATTGGTGTCGATCCCAACAACGGAATTGGCGACGTGTACGCCAAGATTGAATCGTTGCCCGCAGACCAGCAAGCCGAAATTAAAGCTGACATCGAATCGGTTTACGCCGATCGGCCAAAACTAGCGATGGTCGATTCAGACAAAGGAATCACCAACCTGCATGTGCCAAGCGACGTCATTATCGACGCGTCGATGCCAGCCGCGATTCGTTCGTCCGGAAAAATGTGGGGCCCTGATGGCAAGCTGCACGACACCAAAGCGATCATTCCCGACCGTTGTTATGCAGGTGTTTATCAAGCCACCATTGATTTCTGCATCGCAAACGGAGCATTCGACGTCACGACCATGGGGAACGTCGCCAATGTCGGGCTGATGGCACAAAAGGCCGAAGAGTACGGTTCGCACGACAAGACATTTGAAATAGAAACCGATGGAGTCGTCCAAGTCGTTGACGACGCAGGCAACGTGCTGATGAAACATGATGTGCAGGAAGGCGACATCTGGCGAATGTGTCAAACCAAAGACGCACCGATTCGCGACTGGGTGCGGCTTGCCGTCAGCCGTGCCCGGGCAACCGGATCACCCGCCATTTTCTGGTTGAACGAAAACCGCGCCCACGATGCTAACTTGATTAAAAAGGTAACTCAGTATCTGCCCGATCACGATACCGACGGCTTAGAAGTCTCGATCATGTCTCCCGTCGATGCTGCAACCTACTCCTGTCAGCGGTGCAAAGAAGGCAAAGACACAATCTCGGTTACCGGTAATGTCCTGCGAGATTACCTGACCGATCTGTTCCCCATTTTGGAACTTGGCACCAGTGCCAAAATGCTCTCGATTGTGCCGTTGCTCGCTGGCGGCGGATTGTTTGAAACAGGGGCAGGCGGTTCCGCACCTAAGCATGTGCAACAGTTCGTACAAGAGAACCACCTGCGATGGGATTCGTTAGGGGAATTTTTGGCGATCGCCGTTTCGCTAGAGGATCTCGGTGCCAAGATCGGCAGCAATGACGTTCTGGTTTTGGCCGAAACTCTTAACGACGCAACGAGCAAGTTGCTGGACAATAACAAATCGCCCAGTCGCAAAGCAGGTGAATTGGACAACCGTGGCAGCCACTTCTACTTAGCGATGTACTGGGCTCAAGCGTTGGCCGCTCAAGACAGAAGCCCAGCATTGAAATCCAAGTTCACCGATTTCGCCCAAGCCTTGATGCAAAACGAAACCAAAATCGTAGACGAACTTAATGCCGTCCAAGGGAAACCCGTTGACATCGGAGGCTACTTCCAACCCGACTGCGAAAAAACCGCCACCGCGATGCGACCCAGCAAAACACTTAACGATGCGTTGGCAGGACTCTAAGCTGAGCCGATTGGGCCAGGACAGGTCATGGCCTACTGCTAATTAGCACTGATTCGAGCCCCATCGATGTGAACAGATCCGATATATTTAGTAGGAACTAGCTTCGGTGAAAACACTAACGCTTGCTAATCGGGGATGGATTTTCAGATGGTTCAGAAAGACATTGACTGGGATGCTGCCAACGCTGAATTGGCGAGTCATGGACGTGGTGGGATTGATGCTAAGACGGCTCGCCGTTCTTCGGATCCACGTCGCAGTGCTAAGCGTGATTCGGTGGGCTGGGTGACGGACATTGGTGATCCGGCACCTGGAATTGCTCGAGAAACGCTCTCGAGCGATGTATTGGATCAGTTGCGATTGTCGTCGATCACCGGTGTGGGGCCGCGAATCATGGCGACGTTGTTGGAACGTTTTGGCAGTGCAAGTGAAGTGTTCCGCGGTGACACCGATGCAATCGTTTCCGTGCCCGGCATCGGGCCGAAACTTTACAACGAAATCAAGTTGGAAAGTCGCGGCTATGACTTGGATGCCGTCGTTCATTGGTGCATCCATCACGACACGCAGATTCTAGTCAAGGATCAACAGCCTTACCCGACGATGCTGGATGATTTGGTTGATGCTCCACCGATTCTGTTTTGTCGCGGCGAGCTACTTCCCGAGGATGACATTGCCGTTGCCATCGTGGGAACGCGTCACGCAACTAGCTACGGGTTGAAGCAGGCCGAACGGATGGCTTACAGCTTGGCGCGCGCCGGTGTTACCGTTGTCAGCGGCCTTGCACGCGGAATCGATGCGGCTGCACACGAAGGTGCGCTATCGGGCGGCGGACGAACAATCGCGGTGCTCGGCGGTGGACTGGCCCAAATGTATCCGCCCGAACACAGCGGGCTTGCCAAAGCGATCGCTGCCGACGGAGCAGTGTTAAGTGAGCATCCGCCGATGACCAAGACCAAGGGCGGCTTGTTCCCACAGCGAAATCGTATCGTCGCGGGACTGGCGATGGCAACGCTGGTCATTGAGGCGCCCGATCGTGGGTCACTGATCACCGCTCGTTTAGCTGGCGAACAGAACCGCGAAGTCATGGCCCTGCCCGGCCCAGTGTCAAGTCGAGTCTCACGCGGATGCAACCAGTTGATTCGCGACGGCGCGACGCTTGTGCAAAGCGTTGATGACATCCTAGAAGCACTCGGGCCAATGCGGAGCCCTGTGGAAACAAGTCAGGGCAGCCAGGTCCATCGTCCCAGTGAACTAAAGCTCAATGAGATCGAGCGAAAAGTACTCGATGCGATCGAAACCAGCAGTACCTCAATCGATCAAGTCATTCAAAAATGCGAATTACCCGCCCATCAAGTTATCGCCATCGTGAGTGTTTTGGAGATGAAGCGATTAGTGCAAAGAACTTCTGGTCAATGTGTCGCTCGGATTTAGTAAGTCCACCAAAGCACTTAAGCGTCTTCCCCGAAATACATTTTCAGCATCTCGAACCAGACATGATCGAAAGTTTTCATTTCACCCGATCAAAAAAAGTTTAATCTGATCTAAGATTTCTGCCGAATACGTTAAGATCAAGGCAGGTTTCTTGACGATTGGTGAAACTTTATGGTCATTTTAAACGAAACTGATTTTATCTCGTCTGGCGATCGAAGGGATTGCTACCGCCACCCCACCGACAGTGGACTGTGCATCAAAATCTTAAAGGACTGTCGCAAAGCGAGAGTTCAGCAGCGACGCGAAATCAAGTATTACCAAAGGCTCGCGGGAAGTCAGGTCAAGCTTACGCACATCGCAAAGTATTTCGGTAGCGTTCAGACAAACCTTGGTCTCGGTTATCTGTACGAGCGGGTACAAAATTATGATGGGGGGAACATCCCAAACCATCGCGGAAGCCTTTGCAGATCCGGCCACGAATGTTCCCGCCCTGTACGATCAATTAGATGCTCTACTTGCCTGGCTTCGGACAGAAAAAATCGCGGTGTGTGACATGAGGTCCGTCAACGTCATGTTGCAGAAAAAAGCCCCAGACCAATCCCACTTGGTAGTCGTTGATGGAATTGGGGACGCAGTTGCCATTCCCATTTTCAATCTGATTCCCGGAGTGCTGGATCGTAAAATCGTACGTCGATGGCAACGTGGGGATCTCGCAAACCACAAAGCGTTAAGCTAACACCGGATCAGACCACCGCACCGATGGGCGATGATCGAGTTGGCAAAGACGGTGATGCTTGGGTTTCTTGAAAGGCACCAGTGCCAAACGGTACCTTCGTTTTACACAACGAATCACGAACGTACTGAATGACCGAAACCATCTCGAGCTAATGTAAGTGGAATGTCCTGGGTATGATTCTAGACGTTCTACGCGACTTGCTGCCATCGTTGCAAAATCTGCATGACGCATCCGGGCGGGTGGAACGCGTCGGCGGCGGTTCGATAAGCGATGCTTGGCATGTCTGGTTGCCAAGCGGTCAGCAGCTGTTTGTAAAAAGCAACACTGAGAGTTTCTTACCAAACTTCCAGGCAGAGAAACGTGGGCTTGCAGCGTTGCATGATGCAACCCAAGGCAACGATGACTTAATCGTCGCTAGGCCGTTGGTGGTTGCTGCGGCACGATCGCGAGCATGGTTGGTGATGGATTGGATTTCCTCCGCCGGATCGACGAGTGATTTCTTTGATCGGTTTGGACGTGGGTTGGCGAAGCTGCATCGTGCGACACTGAAACGGACCGAGGACGAGAATCGAATTGGCTGGATAGCTGACAACTTTCTGGGGTCTGCAAATCAGAGCAATCCTCCGATGGAAAGCTGGTCTGCGTTTGTTGCGGAACATCGGATCGGGTATCAGATTCGTTGGGCGGTGGACCAAGGGTTAGCGGACAAAACGCTAATCCGGAGCTGTGAGTCGATTGCCAACCGGATGGATTCATTGCTGGGCGGCCGAGAGAACTCAACGTCGTTGCTGCACGGGGATTTGTGGAGCGGGAATTATTTGGCGAGTTCTGGCGGCGCGGCGGTGATCATTGACCCGGCGGTTTACTATGGATGCCGTGAGGCGGAATTTGGCATGCTGAAACTTTTTGGTGGCTGTCCTGATAATTTCTACAGGACTTACGATGATGAGTTTCCGTTTGCCGATGGTTGGCAAAAACGAGTCAGTGTCTATGTTTTGTATCATCTGCTGAACCACTTGAATCTATTTGGAAGAGGATATCTGTCTCAGTGCAAAGCGACTGCGACAGGTATCCTTTCTTAGCCATCCCGTCATACGAAGCTGTTCCATGCTTGCAGCCCGCATCATTCCCTGTCTTGACGTTCACGAAGGTCGCGTCGTCAAAGGCACTAACTTTGTCAATCTTCGCGATGCGGGTGATCCCGTGGAAGTTGCGCGGCGTTATGAACAAGAGGGTGCCGACGAATTGGTGTTTTTGGATATCACGGCCAGTCACGAACAACGCGACACGATCGTGGACGTGGTTCGTCGGACAGCTGAAGAAATTTTCATGCCGTTGACGGTCGGTGGCGGTGTGCGAACCGTGGAGGATGTTCGCACTTTGTTATCAGCGGGATGTGACAAGGTTTCGATCAATTCGGCTGCTTGCCAAGATCCTGATTTCATTGCTCGGGCGGCGGATCGTTTTGGCAGTCAGTGTATCGTGGTCAACATTGACCCCAAACGCGTGATGAAGGATGGCGAAGAATTTTGGGAGGTACATATCAATGGCGGCCGGAAGCCAACGGGCTTGATGGCAGTCGAGTGGGCGAAGAAGGTTGAGTCGCTTGGTGCGGGTGAGATTGTTTTGACCAGCATGGATGCCGATGGGACTCGTGATGGCTACGACATTGAAATCACTTCGGCGGTCAGCCAAGCGGTTTCGATTCCGGTCGTCGCCAGCGGCGGGGCGGGCGGGCCACAGCATTTGGCGGATGCGATCAAGTTTGGAAAAGCTGATGCTGCATTGGCAGCCAGTATTTTTCACTTTGGCGAATACACCATTGCTGAAACAAAACAAGTGATGCGAGACGCTGGAATTGCGGTTCGGCTTTAACCGCCCCGTTGACCTAAACAGTGTCTCGGCCTACACCAATGCGGCGGAACGGACGCCGCTTTCATGATCCATTTTCCGCCACTTTGAAGCCTTCGCCGTGACTGACGTTGTCCCCATTCGCACCGCCCTGATCAGTGTTAGCGACAAATTGGGTCTCGCTGACCTTGCCGCTGGCTTACAAGCTGCTGGCGTTGAGATTTACAGCACCGGTGGCACACGCCGCCACCTGGAACAATCTGGCATCGAAGTTTTCGATGTTGCTCAGTACACAGGGTTTCCTGAAATGCTTGATGGCCGCGTGAAAACGCTGCACCCCAAGATTTTTGGAGGCATTTTGGCGATTCGAGATCGTGATGATCACATGGACGCCATCGAAGAGCACGACATCGTGCCAATGGATTTGATCGTCGTGAATTTGTATCCATTTGAAGCCACGGCAGCTCGTCCCGGCGTCACGCGCGAAGAATGCGTAGAACAAATTGACATCGGCGGTCCGTCGCTCGTCCGTGCGGCGGCCAAAAATCATAGTGATGTTGCAGTGGCGACCAGTCCACAACAGTACGGCGAAATTTTGTCGCAACTGGATGACGCTGGCGGTACATCGTTGGAACTTCGCAAACAATTAGCAACAGATGCCTTTGATTACACCGCCAACTACGACCGAGCGATCGCGGACTTCTTGTGCGGCGATACGATCGGTGGCGATTTCCCCACCAGCATGAATTTGTCGTTCAAACGAAAGACGCAATTACGTTATGGCGAAAACCCGCATCAACGTGCTGCCGTCTACGTCGATCCTTCGGTACGAAGTGCTAACTTGGTTTCGGCCCGCCAGATCAGCGGCAAAGAATTGTCTTACAACAACCTGTTGGATTTAGATTCAGCCCTGGAAATTGTTCGCTCTCTTGGGTCGCCTGCTGTTTCAGTGATGAAGCACAACAATCCATGCGGTGCCGCGACCGATGAATCTGTCGCCGAAGCATGCCGCAAAGCGCTTGACGGTGATCCGCTAAGTGCTTTCGGAAGTGTTTTGGGATTCAATCGCACCCTGGACCGCGACACCGCTGAAATGCTGTGCGAGCCTGGTTTGTTTATCGAAGCGATTGTGGCACCGGACTTTTCAGCCGAAGCCGTTGGATTGCTGACCACCAAACCGAAGTGGTGCAAAAACGTACGACTGATGCAGGTGGGCCGTCTGGATCTGCCTGGTTCGTCGATCCAACGACGTTTTGTCAGTGGCGGAATGCTGGTTCAAGATGCTGACCGAATCACCAGTTCACCGCTGCAATGGAAAACCGCGACGAAGACGGAAGTCGATCCGGAATTGTGGGACGACATTGCGTTCGCTTGGGAAATGGTTCGCCATGTGAAGAGTAACGCAATCGTGTTAGCAAAGGACACATCACTGGTCGGTGTGGGTGCTGGGCAAATGAGTCGAGTAGACAGCGTCGAAATATCAATTGACAAAGCGGGCGACCGCAGCGACGGATCCGTCCTTGCTTCCGATGCATTTTTCCCATTCCCCGATTCAATCGAAGCTGCCGCCGATGCAGGTATCTTGGCAATCATCCAACCCGGTGGATCGCGTCGCGACCAAGATGTCATTGATGCATGCGATAAGCACGGAATTCCGTTGGTGTTGACCGGGCGTCGACACTTCAAGCATTGAGGCACGCCGGATAACAATCAGTGGCATAGGCTTCCAGCCTGTGATGGGGAAAACACAGGCCAGAAGCCTATGCCACGTTCAACCCTCGCCATTGATGATGCCATGACCATTCTTGATGACATTTTGGTCAAGACGCGATTGACGATCGCAGCCGATCAAGCAGCGATGCCAGCAGTTGAATTGGAATCGATGATCGCCGACGTGCCTCCGACGCTGGACTTTGTCGCAGCTCTGCAAGCGGGTGATCAGGTGCAATTGATTGCGGAGGTCAAAAAAGCGAGTCCATCGGCGGGGCTGATTCGCGAAGACTTTGAACCTGCGTCCCTGGCGTTGGCTTACCAAGACGGCGGCGCGGCTTGCATTAGCGTGCTGACCGATCAACCCTTCTTTCAAGGATCGCTAGATTATCTGCGGCAGGTTCGCGCCGCAGTCGATTTGCCGATCTTGCGAAAAGATTTTATCGTTGACCGATACCAGTTGTTGCAGGCACGTGCGGCCGGTGCGGATTGCGTGCTGTTGATCGCCGAATGTCTATCCCCAGATGAACTGAAACGTCTGCATGATCAGGCGACGGAATTGTCGATGGCGACTCTAATCGAGTTGTTTGATCCTGAAAACTTGGAGCCCGTGCTTGCAACGGGCACTCGTTTGGTGGGTGTTAATAACCGCGACTTACGAACATTTGAGACGACACTACAACACACCCTAGACCTGTGTCCTCAAATTCCAGGGGATCGGTTGGTGGTTGGCGAAAGTGGGATCCGAACCAACGAAGACGTGCTTTTACTGGGGCACGGTGGCGTGAAGGCGATCTTGGTGGGAGAATCTTTGATGCGACAGCCCGATGTGACGAAGGCAACCCGTCAGTTACTCGGGAATACTTAAAAACTGACTTGCCCAGTCATAGTTCACATCTGTTCAAGCGGTTTCCAGGAACTAAGATCGACCGCATTGTGACAACTGACGCTGCCATCAACGAAGTTCCGACCAGCGAACTCTCTAAGAGATTTGTCGTTGGAAATGCACGGATTGCCGTCGTTTCGGCTTTGCTTTTCTGCTTCGGCGTGTCCATGACGGTTTGGAGAACGGTTTATCAATACCAGTCGCCAGGCGCTTTTGATCACAGTCAGCAAGGCATGTGCGATTTTCACAACGGGCTGTACTTTCCCGGTCAAGCGTTAATTCAGGGCGAAAGTCCCTACGGCCCACAATATGCAGACCAATATCCGGTCGCTCGGCAGATCCCATTCTTTCTGCCTTCGGTATTGCTGGTTCATTCGCCGTTATCCCTGTTGCCACTTCATGTCGCAGAGGCAGTTTACTTTTCATTCACGGTGCTGCTGATTCTAGGCATCTCGGCGATGGTCGCGTCTTTACTTGCAGAGTCAAGGTCAACGCACCGGATAAGACTCGATCACGTGCTGGCTATCGCGGCGGTGACCATTCTTTCACGCGGAGGACACATCACACTATTCGACGGATACTTTACGTTTGAATTGGTGTTGGCAACTTTCCTGGCGATCCATTTTGGTAAACGAAGGCCAATGCTTGCTGCTCTTGCGCTAGCGTTTGTTGCATCAAAGCCGAATTTCATTCTGGCACTTGGGTTCTTGATGCTCTTCCGCGGCAACGTCAAAGCGGTGATTTGGGGTGCGGTATTTACAATCGTTGCGGCGGGGTTACCGATGTTGTGGTTGGCTTACAACGAAGGCGGCGGCGATGTTGCAGCAGGACTCGAAACCTTAAGAGCACAGATCGAACAAACCCAAGAAATTCACAGGGCTCAGAAAGACGAGTCGCCGGTTTACTCATGGACACGAATTGACGTACTTGCAATCGTCGCAAAATGGTTCGGTAGTGATCCTCGTGAACTGTTACACCTCATCGTGATGGGGTTCATCTTGGCTCCGGTACTCTGGTTGCTGAATAAGCGCCGCCGATTAGGCATTGACGATGGCCTGCTGGGCATGACAGGTGCTCTCATTTTGACGACGATGTTGGTCAGCATTTACCATCAATCGTATGACGGTCTTCTGTTGATCGGGCCATTGGCAGGCATCTTTTTCGGTGTGCAGGCAAAGACTTGGAGAGGCAAACCGGCATGGGTCCGATGGGCCGCCGCTGGCCTAATGTTAGCCCCGCTTTATAACTATTTATCGACACGTGTGGTCCTGGGGATTCTAGGCTGGGGACTGGAAGCAGGCGACTTTACCGGGGCTAGAATCTTTACAAGCATCAATGGCGTCGCTTTGGCGATTCTTCTGGTGCTGCTCTGGTACTTCGCAGTGGGGGAATCCAAGCCACAATCGCGGGCTGATGCCTCAGAGCCCCTCTCGTTGCAATAATCGTTAAAAAACTTGCAGTCATTGCATCTTGTGGAACGGCCTGGGTCGAATCAGACTGTGCATCAGTCCAGGCATCAGGCAAAGCCCGCCCGTTCCGAACGGTTGCGTGGACGACCGTGAAAAAACAAGAATCGCCTAAGCTAAGCGTGAGTCGACCCAAGATGGACCCTCAAGAAAACACAGCGATGTCGCAACCTACCAGCGACAATGCCGCAGCTAACGAAAGCAGAGATTCAATCCGGTTTCGTTCTTCTAAAGTATTCATGGCGTTGCCGGCCTACAACGAAGAAGAAGCGTTACCAGAGTTGTTGGAAAGAATCGGTGAAGCATTCGCTGATAGTAATCTGCCCTATGAAGTGATCGTGGTCGACGACGGCAGCAAGGACGACACTGCAAAGATCGTTTCTCAGATGTCATTCCAGATGCCGATTCATTTGGTTCAACACGAAGTCAATCAAGGTTTGGGCATTACCTTGCAAGACGGTCTTCGCGAAGCTGTTGATCGAGCTGGTGAACGTGACATCATCGTCACGATGGATGCTGACAATACTCATCCGCCGGGATTGATCAACCGAATGGTCTCTTTGATCCATGAAGGTTGTGACGTGGTGATCGCATCGCGATTCCAACCGGGCGCTAGGGTCGTCGGCGTGCCGATCGAGCGACACTTTCTTAGCGTCGGGGCGCGGGCGCTGTTTACCATCCTGTTTCCGACCCGTGGTGTTCGAGACTACACGTCGGGTTACCGAGCCTATAAGGCATCGGTCATCCGCCAAGGCTTTGCCGAACACGGTGATGACTTCGTAGGCGAAACAGGTTTCTCTTGCATGGCCGACGTGCTGTTGAAACTTCGTAAACAGGGCGTGTTGTTTGGCGAGGCTCCGCTGCGTTTGCGTTATGACCAAAAAGGTGGTGCAAGCAAGATGCAAGTCTTTAAGACAATGTGGTTGACACTGAAACTGCTCGGTCGGCATCGTGTCGGAGCTAAGTGACGGTGATCGAGCCTAATTCGGCAGCAACATTAGACGAGAAGAAAACAGCATCGACACCGCCTGAACAATCGTGGTTGGTGATCGGCGGCGGAGTGATGGGGCTGAAGATTGCTCGTGATCTTCAACGGCGAGGACAAAAGGTAACCGTGGCCGAAGCGGCAACGACCTTTGGTGGTCTGACCAGTGCTTGGACCTTGGGTGAAACCGCCTGGGATCGCTTCTACCACGTGACTTTGCTTAGCGATTCCAAACTTCGCGAATTACTAGACGAGCTTGATCTGGAAAGAGAGATCGATTGGGTTGAAACCAAAACAGGTTTCTACGCGGGCGGTAAATTGCTTTCGATGAGCAATACTGCGGAGTTCCTACGGTTTCCACCTCTTTCAATGATTGAACGGTTGCGACTAGGCGGAACCATTTTCTTGGCTTCCAAGATCAAGAACTGGCGACGGATGGAAAAGTTGTCTGTCGAAAAGTGGCTTCGCCGATGGTCCGGAAACGGTGCCTTTGAAAAAGTTTGGCTTCCGTTATTGAAAGCCAAATTAGGCGAAGCCTACAAGCAAACATCCGCCGCATTTATTTGGGCTCACACCGCTCGCATGTACAAGGCTCGTCGCAGCGGTGCCAAGAAAGAAATGTTTGGCTACGTTCCCGGTGGGTATGCTCGGATCCTGGACTGCTGGACGGATCAACTTGCCCAGCGTGGGGTTCGTTTGCTCAGTGGCCATCCGGTGCAGAGCATTCGCAAAACTAAAGGTGATGATGGAAGCCTAGAAGTCGACTTTGGCGAAGGCCGCATCGAGAATTTCGACAACGTAATCTCGACCATTGCATCGCCACTGATTGCACGTAGTTGCGAAGAACTGACTGACGCAGAAAAGACGCAGCTTGAACAGGTTCGTTACCTCGGTGTCGTCTGCGCATCGATGCTGCTTGAGAAACCGATTAGCCCCTATTACGTGACAAACATTACCGACACGTGGGTTCCACTAACGGCCGTCATCGAGATGTCGACGATCGTCAATTCGGAAACCCAACTTGGTGGCAAGCATTTAGTTTACCTGCCAAAGTATTTGCCCGATGACCATGAGGGGCTAAACGAAAGCGACGAAGACTACAAAGAAAAATGTTTGTCGACGCTGGAAAAGATGTACG
This sequence comes from uncultured Rhodopirellula sp., assembly GCA_964449225.1. Lineage (GTDB taxonomy): Bacteria > Planctomycetota > Planctomycetia > Pirellulales > Pirellulaceae > Rubripirellula. Next base: position 11,033 of record CAYVAN010000001.1, on the reverse strand, counting down.
ACCACTTTAGTCGAGACAATGTGATCGATTTCAAAGTGGCTAGAGCCAAGTACGTTGCGGCACTTTCCACAATCGACTACAGCACGCGTTTGCCGCCAATCGTAACCAGCGTTCCTGGGTTTTATGCACTCAATTCAGCGCACATTCTAGAAGGCAATTTGAATGTGAACGAAACCATCACACTTGGCGAAACCAAACTGGAAGAACTGGTCTGGCCAGACTTTCTAAGCCGCAGTCGCCAGGCTTAAGACTTTTCGTCGCTCGACTTCTTCGATGGTGGTTCGAAGTTAAATTCTTGCCAAGTGACCGCTTTGTCCATCGGTTCGATCCGCATCACCAAATTTCCATCCTGATACAATCGCACCGTGCCGGTGGATTGGCTAACAACGACGCTGATGGCTTTGGTTTTTCGAGTGATCGCGGCGGCGGCCCAGTGACGTGCTCCCAAACCCTTGGTCATGGTCAGGTCTTCATGGGACACTTCGAGCATTTGACGGCTGCGTTCGATCACGCCATCGCTACCAACAACGAATGCTCCATCAAGTTGCGCAACTTCCTTTGCGTCATCTTGAACCTTTGCATCTAGCAAATTGCGGTAGCTTTTATTGTAACCGCGGAAGGGATCGACACCGCTGTCGTTGCTATGTTCAAGCACTTTGCGAGTATCACCGACGACAAACAATGTTCCCACAGGTTTGCCTTCGCGTCCTTCCCGGCCAATTTGGGCGGCCAAGTCGACGACGGCTTTAAGCGTTTGCAACGGGACGCGGCTTTCGATCATTTGCAGATCGCGAGTGGTCAGACGCCGCATCCGTTCGTCAAGCTGCAAGTGGCTAATCGAATCGAGCCGACCCTGTTGAAATCCACTGTAAACGGCGACAACTTCACCATTGGTGCGAATAAATTCGTCGGCGGCAGCCTCCAGCAACGCGTGCTGCAATCGCTCCAACATCGGAGCTTTTTCTTTATTCAAAGCCAACGGCTTCAAGCCAGCCTCCGCAGCACCTTCAAGATCATCGGCGGAATCGACGGCAACGATCACGGGCTTTTCAATCCCTTCGGCCATCTCTGCGATGCGTTTCCAATCTAACGATCCATCCAACAACAATAGCAAAGCATCGGCACTGCGCTTTTTCGCCAATGCGACTGCCGCCTGAACCATCGCAGCATTGTGTTTGGTAAGTCGTTGGGTCGCCATCGGGCGGATATCCGGGAAAAGGACCGAAGCTCAATACTTATCGAAAATTGTAACGAGCTTTGCCCAGTCCGCCCAGGATACATTAACCCTCGATCACCTTGGCGACGGCACCGCAGAGCTGTTCAATCCTGTTTTCGCTCATCCCGGCCACATTGATTCGGCCACTGCCCACAATGTAGATGCTGTGTTCATTACGGAGCTCATCGACCTGCATGGGATTGAGCCCGCTAAACGAAAACATACCGTTTTGATTTAGCAGAAACGAAAAGTCATGACCGGAACCCGTTTCTTTCATCATCGCCACAAATCGCTCGCGAAGATCCTTGATACGAGTCCGCATTTGAGTCAGTTCGTCGTGCCACATTGTTGTTAAATCCGAATCATCCAGGATGGTTGCAACAACGGCTGCACCGTGACGTGGTGGGTTGCTGTAATTGCATCGAATCAATCGTTTCATTTGGCTTTGAACAGCCATCGAAGTCTTTGCATCGCCGGAAACAATCGAAAGAGCACCAACACGCTCGCTGTACAAACCGAAGTTTTTGGAAAACGAACTGCACACCAAAGCTTCGTCAACTTGCGTCAGAATTTCAGCAATGGCATTGGCGTCTTCTTCTAGGCCAGCACCAAAGCCCTGATACGCGAAATCAATCAACGGTAGCAGGCGTTTTTCGGACAGGACACTAGCGATTTCTTTCCACTGCTCAGATGTCGGATCAACGCCCGTGGGATTGTGACAACATGCATGCAACAAAACCGCGTCGCCTGGTTTCGCATGCGTCCGAAGATCTTCCAACATGCCCGCTGGATCGAGTGACTTTTTGTCGTCCGCAAGATACCGGTATTCTTCGATCGGCAATTCTTCTGACGCAAAAATTGCCTTGTGATTTGCCCAGGTCGGTGAAGGGATCCAAACACGAATCGGTCCCATCTGATCAGCCAAGAACGCTGCGGCCTGCCGCAGCCCGCCAGTTCCACCGGGCGTTTGGGCGACGCACACACGGGCCGAATCGATATCCTTACCGAAGACCAGCGATCGCACGTGGTCGCGATAATCCGGACCACCATTAATGGGCAGATACCCCTTGGTCGCTTCGGTTTCCACCAAACGGCGTTCCGCCTCTTTAACACACCGCAAGATCGGCGTTTGCCCTGATGCATCTTTGTAGACGCCGACACTCAGATTCATCTTGTCCGGGTTTTTGTCCGCTGCAAACGCTTCGGTCAGACCAAGAATTGCGTCCGGCGGAGCCGTTTGGATGCCACCGAACGCATTGCCACCTGACTGGTTATCTATCTGGGACGATGTGGCAGAGTTGCTAGTCATGTCGATCAGCCCCTTGCGGGGAAATTGATTGCGGGAAAGAAGAGAAGAGAGAAAACCCTGAGATTCAACCAGGTCTTGCCCAGAATCCTAATCCAAGTCAGCCCGGACGACCATTAGCGTTCCTGTCCGGTTGCCAAGATCATGCGAACCGCGATGATGTGGCGTCGGTATGGTTACGCATTTTCCTGGATAAAACATGGCTCGCAAAGACTCTGGTCCAAAAGATTCCTCCGCCAAAAGCTTTGAAGAAACTCTGCCCAGCGAGGCCATTGGTGAGGACGAACTCCATCGCCCACAACCTGCCGACGATCCCATCGGCACCCCCGTCGACTCGCAGGACCTTTACCGGATCATGCGGCACACGGTCGATCGGTTAGAGAAAGACAAAACGGCTCGTGGCGATTTAAAAATTCTATCGCGAACGCTGCGTGAGCTGCGATATGCCTTCACCGTTTTTCGGCCCTACCGCCGTCGCCGCAAAGTCACCATTTTCGGCTCTGCAAGAACCAAGCCGGAACATCCCGAATATCAGGCCGGCGTGGAAGTCGGAAAACGATTTGCCCAGCACGGTTGGATGGTCATCACCGGTGCCGGCGGAGGCATCATGGAAGCCGGACATCGTGGAGCGGGGCGAGAAGCATCGATGGGGCTGAACATCATGCTGCCCTTTGAGCAGTCGGCCAATCCTTACATCGAAGGTGACCCAAAACTGGTGACGATGAAGTATTTCTTCACTCGCAAACTTATGTTCGTCAAAGAATGCAGCGGCATTGTTTGTTTGCCTGGTGGATTCGGCACCATCGACGAAGCTTTGGAAACACTCACCTTGATGCAGACCGGCAAGCAAACCATGTTGCCACTGGTCCTTTTAGACCACGAAGGTGGCAGCTACTGGAAGGATCTAGGCAAGTTTATCGATAAGCATTTGCTGGATGCCGGGATGATCAGTCCCGAAGATGTTAACTTGTATAAGATCACCAATTCAATCGAGGAAACCCTTGACGAGATCCTCGGTTTCTATCGCGTTTATCACAGCATGCGTTACGTCAAAGATCGCGTCGTTATGCGGTTAAAGCAGGCGTTGACCGATGAGCATCTGGAAGTGATTCAAACCCAGTTCGCTGATATCTTAGTCGATGGCAAGTTTGTTCAATGCGATGCACTGCCCGAAGAAAGCGGCGAACCTGACTTGGCTGATCTGCCACGATTGACATTCCATTTCAATCGCCGAGCACTAGGCAAGCTGCGAATGCTGATCAACGAGATCAACCGAGCTTAGCGAGATCATTTGGAAGCATTAATCAGTTGGTTTGCTTCTTGATAAACCGCTCGCATCTCTACCAAATCGAACCAGGGTGATCCACGTCGATCAGGGTGACCGAGTGCTGCGTGATGCCGTAGAGTTTCGATCGCTTCACTTGACTGCGAAAGTTCACCCACGGCACGTTCGCGGTCGCCGCTACGTAGGTAGGCGATCGCAAGCGGCGCGTGAGTGATGCCCACCGCAGGCCAATCGCGGGCCCTACCAGCTCTTTTGAATTGATGGATTGCTAAATCGTATTGACCACTTCTTAGGTAGATCATTCCGGTGATGTACTCGCATACGGGTCGCGGCAGCGATGGCGAATGCTCGGGCCCTACCGGTCGACCTGGCGAACCCGTTCTTCCTGACATACGGGGCGGTGGAGGTCGATCCGATGGACGTCCATCAGGATCTGGACCTGGTCCCATTCTGCGGGGATCAGAATGCCGAAGCATTCTCTCCGCTTCATTTTGCAGCTCCGATAACGAACCAGTTGATAGCCCCTTCGTAACCACGCTGTTGCGTATCCATTCCCAGTCATCCATCGGCTGACCACCTGCGATGCGTTGTTCAAACTTGTCCAGCAACGTAAGCCGCGCATCCTCGCGTCCTGTGATTTGAAACAACGCTGCCGTGCCCCACCAATTCGGTGAATCGACTGGTGACCCCAGTTCCAACGCTTTTGCATAGTCATCCGCCGCTTCGGACCACGATCCAAGCTGGACGTAGTGCTGAGCTCTCGAAACCCAAGGCAGGTAATAACTCGCTTGCTGGCTGACCGCATCGGTAAAGTCGTCAATCGCTGCATCCATGCGACCCGAATCGGCATGCGAACGGGCGCTTGCAACCAGTGCGTTGGCGGTCGTGATGGTGTCTGCGAATTGCTCGATCTCACGCAGTGCAACCTCCTTTTCATCACGCTCCCTCATCGCCACACGCATCTGCCAAACACTTAGTATCGTACCGGCCAATAGCGACGCCACGATCAACGTCACGGTGAATATCGTTACGCGATTTCGCTTGGCAAATTTGGACAGCAAGTATGCGCGTGATGGCGGACAAGCTTTGATCGGTTGTTCATGAAGGTGCCGCCGCACATCCTCTGCCATCGCCGCCGCAGACTCGTACCTTCGCTGGCGATCTTTATCGAGATCCTTCATCACGATCCAATCCAGATCGCCACGAATGTTACTCGATAGCCGCATCGGAGAAGTCTGTCGGCGATCCGCGACCGTCACCGAATCACCGATCAAAGTCGAAAACCGTTTGCTGGGGCGTGGTGGTTCTTCCTCACGAATAATTCGCCGCAATTCATCAAATCCCGCCGAATCGAGTCGATCGCGATCAAACGGCGTCGTGCCCACCAGTAACTCGTAAAGCAAAACACCGAGTGAAAAAATGTCGCTCCGAGTGTCCACGTCCGCGCCACTCATCTCGGCCTGCTCAGGACTCATGTATAGCGGTGTTCCGATGAATGAAAAGAATCGCGTGTAGATCGTTTTGTCGG
>CAYVAN010000001.1:0-5688 GCA_964449225.1 uncultured Rhodopirellula sp. | reverse complement strand
TCAAGCTTTGCCCAATTGCCTTGGCCACGCCGAAATCAATCACCTTGGCGATGGGTTTGCCGTCCAGCAGCGTCACCATCACATTGGACGGCTTGATGTCTCGGTGAATGACTCCTTTCTGATGTGCATGATGAACGGCCAGGCAAACGTCACAGAATAAACGCAGTCGGGCAGCGACATTGAATTGCTGGTTATCGCAAAATTCAGTGATCGGAAGTCCGCGGACCAGCTCCATCACAAAGTAGGGTCGCCCGTCGTCGGTCACACCCGCGTCAAAGACTTGTGCAATGTTGGTATGATCCATCAACGCAACGGCCTGGCGCTCCGCCTCGAATCGTGCGATTACCTCTTTCGAACCCTGACCCGGTTTGACAATTTTCAGTGCGACCTTTCGCTTGACCGGTTTGTTTTGCTGCGCCACAAAGACAAGTCCGAAACCACCTTCGCCAATCTGTTCCATTAAACGGTAGTCGCCAATCTGTTTGCCCAAGTGCTTGGTAATCGATTCATCGCAGTTAGGCAAAAGCTTCGAGTCGCCTGAAGTTTGCTTCATTGGATCTGTGTCGGCCGCACGGATCCCATGATCAAGCAAGCGTGCGGGTTGATCGTGCGCCATCAACAACGCTTCGACCGACTGACGCAATTTCTCATTATCGCCACAAGCCGATTTGATGTGAGCACGCCGCCGATCTGGATCCGCGATCTCGATGGCGTCCAGAAAGATATCGCGTTCGCTGGCGGTATTCATCGGTTTAGCCTAGGCATCCATTTCGCGTTGCAGCCACGCACGTGCGTAGGCCCAATTTCGTTGCGCTGTTCGAAGGGAGACGCCCAGCATTTCAGCAGTTTGCTCGACGGTTAGCCCGGTGAAGTATCGCAGTTCAACTAATTTGGCTAGCTCGGAATCCTCTACCGCCAACTTTGTTAACGCGTCATCAAGGGCTAAAAGGTCATTTAGGTTTTCGGGACACTCCACCGCGCTGGCTTCATGCAAATCTTGCCGCACCCAATGACCGCCACGCTTGTCACGATTGCGGTGTCTGGCATTGTCGATCAAAATTCGTCGCATCGCTTCAGCGGCAGCTGCAAAAAAGTGGCCCCGGCTGTCCCAGTTTTGAACTTCTGCTCCGCCAACCAAGCGAAGAAAAGCTTCATGCACCAAAGCGGTCGGCTGCAACGTTTGCCCTGATTTTTCTTTCTGCATTCGACTCGTTGCAAGCCGCCGAAGCTCTTCATAGACCAACGGCAGCAATTCGCAGGGCGCGTGCTGATCCCCATCTTCGATGGCAGAAAGAATGCGTGTTACGTCTTGATTCATATTGGTTTCGTAGTCGTTCGGAAACAACTTCGCACTTAGCGGCGCGGCACGAGTCATCGGGTGCCGAACCGGTGTGGAACAGGAACACAGGCTCTCTGCCGCGATCGATCAGCTAAGCAGACGCCACTTCCGATCGATTTTGTAAGTGAAGTTATGGTTGCGACATCTGACTATAGCTAAGTGACCGGCCGCCGCGACACTTGTGCAATGCGTTATTGAGCTTTGATTCATGCCTAGGGATTTCAAAGGAATCCAAAGATTTGCACCGTCATGATGCCGGTTGGACAATCTTTTTGAAATTTGTGTCACCTAATCACCGTCATTGTCGCATTGGTTTCTGGAACGGAGCAACGGCACCGTTTCAAACAAACTCGTCCTTAAGGTCATCTAAAATGAATCGAACTTTCGCACTTTCGCTGCTTGCGGTCGCTGCCTCAGGCCTCGTCGCTCACCACGTCATCGCACAACCTCCTGGTGGCCGCGGCCCTGGTGGCTCGCCCATGGAAATGCTTAATCGAATGTTTGACAGTGCTGACACCGATGGCGATGGCCTGCTTTCAAGAGAAGAAGTGACCGCTGCGATGAAGGATCGTCGCGGGACGATGGAACGAGGCCCTGGTGGCCCACCCCCCCGTCGCGAAGACGAACAAGGCAAAGGCCAACGCGGCCCGAGAGACCATCGCAGCCACGGTGACCATCCTGCGCACGGTAACCATCCTGCGCACGGCAACCATCCTGCCCACGGGGGACATCATGGACCGGGCGAACAAGGGCCACCACCGCCACGTCCCGGCCAAATTCTTCATGGGCACCTTGCCGATTCGCTCAACCTGACCGACGAACAAAAATCGCAAGTCGATGCGTTGCAGGCAGAGGTGGACGAGCGTTTGGCAGCAATGTTAACTGACGATCAAAAGCAAATCCTGGAAGACCATCAGCATCGCGGTCCTCATGGCGAAGGTGGGCCATCGCGTCCAGGTCATGATCAAGGCCGCCGCGGCGGGCGACCACAAAGACCGCAGTAGTTTTTTGCAGCCCCGTGGTTATCCATCGACAAAACTTCCAACACGGTGGAGACCACCGTGTTCTTTCTTACGCCTACAACTAAGTGTTCATGATGAAAAAGACACTTCTTAGCGGCTTTACGTTGTTGAGCTCTCTGGCATTGCTGGTAGTCGGCGTCGACGAATTTCATGCATGGGACTTTCAGAATTGGACTTGGGGAAGGTCTCGCAAGTCGACCGCCCCGGCGGTAACAATTCCTCACTAATTTGATCGGAAAGATCCTTTTGCGTGACACTGCTCATCTTTCTCCGTACTTAAGAATAGAACCACCGTTTCCATCACGGTGGGCTCTCTTTTCTTGAACCCAACAGGTGTCACCATGACTCGTTTCTTGAATCTTCGGATCGGACGCAGAACCGCTTCGTCATTCGCTCGTCGTAAAAGGGATCAGAAAGGGACGCCTCCGCGTCGTCGTTTGAAAACCGAGGCACTCGAAGCTCGGCAACTGCTTGCCGCCAACATTTTTCACAACGAATTGGTGCCTGAAGATGTCAACCAGGACGGCGCGGTGACGGCACTGGATGCACTAATGGTTATCAATCAGATGAATCGCCAATCTCGCGGCGGCGATGCGGGAACGGTCGATAGTAACCAACCGGCCAATCACCAACGCGGGCCGATGACAGACGTCAACAACGATGGTCGGCAAACTGCGCTCGATGCGTTGATGGTCATCAATCGACTCAGCCGAAGGCGCGGTGGTGATCCGCATCCAAGTAGAGGAGCTGGCCCGCAAACCGATGATCTTTCCGACGATGTCCGCTCGATTGATGGGTCCGGAAATAATCTCGAATCGCCTCTGCTAGGATCAGCCGACACCGAACTGATTCGGTTGTCGGACAGCGACTACGCCGACGGGATCGCGGAACCAGCCGGTGACGATCGCCCGAGTGCTCGCGAAATCAGCAATGTGATCTCCTCGGCAGATCCCGATGGAACCACTAGCGAACGAGACTTAAGTTCGTTCGTGTTTATCTGGGGACAATTCCTAGATCACGACATTGACCTATCGCTGGAACCTGAAAACAGTGATGACGCGATTGCATTTGATATCGAGGTTCCCGCCGGTGATCCACTCTTTGACCCGCTTGGGACCGGTGAACAGACCATTGATCTGACTCGATCCGAAATTGCCGAAGGCACCGGAACATCGGTGAACAATCCTGCTGAACAACTGAATGCGATCACCACGTGGGTCGATGGTTCGCAAATCTATGGCAGCTCGCAAGACGTCGCGGATTCGCTTCGGGAGTTCAACGGTGGACGGTTACGAATAAGCGACGAGGGCTACCTTCCCACTGACAACCAAGGTGACTTGTTGGCAGGTGATATCCGCGCCGCCGAGAACATTGCTTTGACGTCGATGCACACATTGTTTGTTCGCGAACACAACCGATTAGCAGGCAACATTTCTGCCGACAATCCAGAGTTATCCGATGAAGAAATCTACCAGCAGGCTCGGAAGATCGTGATCGCCCAGTTGCAGTCGATCACTTACAACGAATACTTGCCCGCCTTGCTAGGTGAAGACACACTTCCGGAATACGAAGGTTACGATTCGAGCGTCGATCCGTCGATTGCCAATGAATTCTCAACCGCTGCGTTTCGGTTTGGGCATTCCACGTTAAACGAAACCATTGGCTTCTACGGAAATGACGGCTTGGATACTGAAGACGCCGTTGCCCTAGCCGATGCGTTCTTTAACCCTTCACTGTTGGAGGAATCCGGAATTGATTCGGTATTGAAGGCGGGTGCTTCGACGCTTTCTCAAGAAACTGACTTGGAAGTCGTCGATAGCCTGCGAAACTTCCTATTTGGACAGCCCGGCAGCGGAGGCTTTGATCTCGTAGCGTTAAATATCCAACGCGGACGTGATCATGGCTTGGACAATTTCAATGCGACCCGCGTCTCCATCGGACTGGAAGCCTACGAATCGTTTGACGAAATCACCAGTGATGTTGATCTGCAAGGCAAACTGGAAAGCCTGTACGGCGATGTTAATCATATCGATTTGTGGGTGGGACTGATGGCCGAAGATCATGCCCAAGGAAGTTCGCTTGGCGAAACGTCAACGCTGATCATTGCCGATCAGTTTCAACGCCTACGAGACGGCGACCGGTTTTACTACGAGAACACAATGTCGGACCGCGAAATCCGTCAAATCGAAAACATGACGCTAGCTGACATCATCGAGCTCAATACGAATAACACGACCCTGCAATCAAACGTGTTCTTCTTCTCGCCGACGATCGAAGGAGCCGTCTCATCCGTGACGCCTGACGTTAGACGCATCGGCGGCGATCATGTCGGCGGCCGGGGTCAGTCTCTTAGACAGGATCAGAACCAAGACCCAAATCGCCGCGCAAACCGAGAACCAGACGACCAACGCCGCAACCAACCGCGAACCAACAATGGCGTTGAAGGCGTGACGTTGGAGTTACTTGATAGCGACGGTAATGTCGTTGCAACGACCGTGACCGATCGTCACGGGGATTACGAATTCGATTCATTCGATCGCAGTGGTGAATTCCAGATTCGCGTGGCACCATCGGATGAAGTGTCCCCGGTGGGCGCGGACTTGATCGACATGCTGGTTAGCAGCGGCGATTCCCATTGGGACGATCTCGATTTCGTCGTCAGGGCGTAGTCAGCGATCACTCTTTTCGGTGAATATCACGACTGTCGTTCTCTTGCTTGAATCCATCAGCCCAGGATCGCTTAGCGTACCGGGAGCCGATCCTTGCAGATGCATCTTCACGAACCGAGGCTCGAAAAAGGGTGTCTTTCACAGGAAGTGTCAGAAAAAAGTGAAAGTGCATCGAGATACTGGCACCCCCAAGGGTGCCAATGTCGCATTGAAGGGTAAACACCGCAGTTTCTTGGACTCATCAATTGCCGTGACGGTACTTTGATTTATTGATTCGTCAAGCTAGCCGTAGCGAGACTCGCCAAGAGTTTCGGCGGGGTAATTCAAGTCTCATCGGGATGTAAGCCGGAAGTCTTGGCGACGTTCGCGACGCCTTCTTTTCGACTTTCCAGAATCTTTGGTGATTGTCAGTTCGTCTCCAACATCAACCGCTGCTGTACCAACAAAAAGCACGTTGATGCTTCAAAACCGTCTCCCTGCAACTGGCAGTTTGAAGATCTTGAAAACGATAAACAAGGCTACCCGTGGCGGAAACAACCAACCAGGTTGACAAGTCACTGGGGATGAACACCCAACACACGGCCCAATCCCCGCGAATCGATCCCCTAGGCTTTCGCGTATTTGGTTTCTTTCGCGGTTGTTCCTCTCTACTCTTCTT